>JACQQJ010000152.1 GCA_016207035.1 Nitrospinota bacterium
ACCGGTAAATTCACGAAAATTTGTTTTGCCATATCCATAGATAAACTTTAGGCTTTATTAAGGTTTTCTTTTACAGTTCCCAACTTTTCATGTTGGAAAAATTTTTCATAGATGCTTTTCCTGAAGCAAATCATAAACCTAAGAAAAATTGCCGTCAAGAAAAATTAAGGAAATTTTTGGGGGATTTTAAGAGCCTTTTGTATTGGTGAGAAAAGTGGAGTTATTCAATCTGTGGGGTATGTTGAAATAAAAACAGAAATAAGGTAGTATAATTCCCAGTTGAGATAGGTGGCGAGATATTGGAAAAGGGTGTTGTTATTTACAATGCTGATATATGAAGAGTGGTATCTTTATTACAGGAACGGATACAGGGATTGGGAAGACTGTAGTATCTGCTGGTCTTGCCATGTCCCTAAAACATAAAGGCGTAGATGTAGGGGTGATGAAACCCATACAGAGTGGAGGGAGGGAGGATACAGATTTTTTAACCAGGGCAACAGGTGTAAAGGATGAAATTGAATTTATAAATCCATATTATTTCAAAAGCCCTTTAGCACCATTAACCGCTTCAGAGTTAGAAGGGGTAAAAATTGATATTAAACCCATAAAAAATGCCTTTGAAGAATTATGCAAAAGACATGAGATAGTAATTGTAGAAGGGATTGGAGGTCTCCTCGTCCCTTTAATGGAAGACTATTTTGTATCCAACCTTATTTTAGAACTTGATATACCTGTCATTATCGTCTCCCGACCAGGTTTGGGCACAATAAATCACACTATCCTCTCTGTAAAGCATGCAAGAGAGTCTGGCATAGAGATAGCAGGGATTATATTCAATAAATCAAAGAGGGTGGTTAGACAAGCTCACCATTCATTAGCAGAAAAGACAAATCCATCAATTATCGAAAGGTTATCTGCAGTCCCTATTCTCGGTACTCTACCTTATGTTTCATCAGTAGATGTTGCTGATTGCAAATTGGGAGAGTTGGGCAAGAGATTTTTGAAAAATATTAAAATTGATAACCTTTTAATCCCCCCACACCCTCCTTTAATAAAGGGGGAAAGGGAGGGTTTGATAAAAAGTGACAAAAAATACCTCTGGCATCCATTTACCCAGATGAAGGAATGGGTAAATGAAGACCCAATTATCATAGAGAGAGGGAGTGGTGTCTACCTGTATGACATCATGGGCAGGAAATATCTCGATGGGAACTCCTCTTACTGGGTTAATATTCATGGTCACCGGAATAGAGAGATAGACAATGCAATTGTAAAACAGTTAAGAAAGGTCTCACATTCTACATTCATCGGATTATCTAATGTCCCTGCCATTGAACTTGCAGAGAGATTAATTAAGATTGCACCAGAGGGTTTAAAGAGGGTCTTTTATTCTGATAATGGTTCTACCGCTGTGGAGGCAGGGGTAAAGATGGCATTTCAATACTGTCATCAGAAGGGGGGTAATTTCAAAAAGAAGAGAAAATTTATCGCTTTTAAGAATGCATATCATGGAGATACGATTGGTGCGGTGAGTGTTGGTGGGATTGACCTCTTTCACAGCATGTTCAAGCCCCTATTATTTGAAGTAATATTTGCCCCTCCCCCTTATTGCTACCGATGTCCAATAGAAAAGATATACCCTGAATGCAGTCTGGCATGTGCCGATGAACTGGAAAAAATTGTTTCAGAAAATTGTAATGATGTTGCTGCCCTTATAATTGAACCTATGGTTATGATGCCAGGTGGTATTATTACTGCGCCTGAGGGATTTTTAAAAAGCGTGAGGGAGATATGCACAAAATATAATATCCTCATGATTGCAGATGAGGTGGCAGTAGGGTTTGGAAGGACAGGAAAGATGTTTGCCTGTGAGCATGAGAAAATAACTCCTGACATCCTGGCATTATCAAAGAGTATAACAGGTGGTTACATGCCATTAGCTGCTACAATTACAACGGAAGAGATATATGAAGGATTCCTCGGTAAATACACTGAATTCAGGACATTCTTTCATGGGCATACATATACTGGAAATCCCCTATGCTGTTCTTCTGCTATTGCAAATTTAGACCTCTTTGAAAGGGAGAGTATTATTGATTCCCTTCAGGAGAAGATACTCTTTCTCAAGGATAACCTGATAAAATTCTTAGACCTTGACTATGTAGGTAATATAAGGCAGTGCGGATTAATCACAGGGATAGAGATTGTAATGGATAGAGATACGAAAAAACCATATCCTTTAGAGGATAGAATGGGGATAATGATTGCGAGAGAGGCAAGGGAGAGGGGGCTTATCATAAGACCTATAGGAAATGTAGTTATCCTTGTCCCTCCATTGAGTAGTACAAAAGATGAAATCCACAGGATGGTAGAAATTATATACGAGGCTGTAAGGGTTATCACATGTCAAAATTAAAGGACATTCCTGAGATGAGCCGAGGAATCAGAAAAACATGGAAGATAAAGCCCATCCAGAAACCCCATTCTACTAAAAAGGGAAAGAAGGGATACACCAGAAAGGCTGGAAAGAAAAAGATAAAAGAGGCAATTAATTCTTCATATGTCAAGTGAACTAATCCTTCGCCCGATTTATGCCGACACCGACGCTGAGGGTGTTGTCTATTACGCTGTTTATCTTGCATGGATGGAGAAGGGTCGTACAGAACTTATTCGTGATACTGGATATAGCGTTGCTGATTTTAAAAAAGAGGGCATTATATTTGCTGTCCGACACATAGAAATTAACTACCATGCCCCAGCAAGATATGATGAACACATCTTGATAAGAACGGGGATTACTGAAATTAAAGGTGTTACCATCACCTTTGAGCATGAGATAATTAACAAAGAAACAGGACAGCTCTTGGTAAGCGGGAGAATGGTATTAGTTGCCCTGAAGAGTGAATCCTTTAAACCAACAAGGGTTCCTGAAAAATTTGTTAAGATCCTTCAGAAATATAAGGTAAGTAAAGAAATTGATTAATTTAAATCCTTACCCTGATTGGTAATATCACTGTTGTAATTCCTTCCCATTGAAGATTTCTTTGAATTGCAAAGGCTGTCTCATTATGAAGTAACCTATGGTAAAACTTCTCGTATTTGAATGTTGCATGACCGGTAAATACCGTGGATCTTGGAAATTCTTTAATAATATCTTTGCATAAATTGGCTACACTTTCTACCACATCCGTTGCTATAATTACCCGATAATCAGAGGCAATGCCAAAGCTCTGGGCAAGCTCTACATATCTTTGTAATGCGGTCTTTGTAAACTTCTCAAGTGCGCTTATCTCTTCTATACCTTTAAATGCACCTGAGTCAACAACTGCAACAGATATAAAAATAATATTTTTATATAAATTTGGGAAATTTCTGATCATCGAGAGGAGGGTATGGATTCCGAAACCATTGTAGTCTGAAACAAGCTGGATTGCAGTTCTACCGTTTGGGTCAGGTCTTTCTGGGTTATATTTATCAGCTTTTGGCATATGAATAAGGACTTTATCCAGTTTCTTGTATGCCGCATTAACTTTCATATAGTGTCTATGTATAAGATAACACCCACTCAGTACAAAGGTAGTTATCATAATACTAATCCACCCCCCTTTTGTAAATTTCTCAAAAATAGTAATTATAAGTATTGTCATACATAATATGAAGCCTGTGAGATGGATCATTATGTGCTTCTTCCACTTCATATCTTTATTACGATTCTTTATCCAAAACTTTGACATCCCCAGTTGCGATAGCGAAAAGGTTATAAATACATTAATTGAATACATAATGACCAGCATTGAAGTAGATCCCTTGGTATATAAGAGTAAAATGAGGGCTGCCGAACCCATCAACATAATACCGTTATGAATGGTCAGGCGGTTTGAAAGGGAGGCAAAGCGATGCGGAAACCAAGAATCTATAGCCATAGTCGCCATAACCCTCGGTCCATCTAAAAAACCTGTCTGTGCAGCTACTATAAGGAGTAACCCTTCGGATAGAATGGTGATAAAAGAAAATAGATATCCTGCCCTCCATTTATTATAGAGGATACTAAAAAGGGTAGCATTCAGGGTTTGTCCCTTGATTGGTCTTATATCGAAGATTAAGTAACAAAGAAATAAAACTACTGACATCATGGCAAGTGATATTGCCAAATATGCCATAGTTTTCTTTCCATTTTCTACACGGGGTTCTCGTATTATCTGGAGACCATTAGATACAGCCTCAATCCCTGTATAGGTGCCGCCACCAATAGAATATGCCCGAAGGAAAAGTGCTAGTATACCAAAGATACCTATAGAATTCATATCATTTCTGAGGTTATTTGGGAAAACACTCATTGTATCCAAAAACTTATCTGTATGTGTAAAAAAGACTGTTATGAGCATGAGATGGGTAATAATAAAGATGAGAAAGATCGGTGCAAGGACTATTTTTGATTCTTTTACGCCTCTTAAATTTAGAATAATAAGAACAATTATTAAAAAACAGGCAAAGGGCAATTTTAGTAAATGGATATCAACCGGTAAATAACTGAATATAGCATCTGAGCAGGAAGCAATTGAAACAGTGATGGTAAGGATATAATCAACCAGAAGGGCGCTGCCAGAGACAATCCCTGCCCTATTTCCCAGCAGATGGGTAGATACGATATAACCCCCCCCTCCGTGAGGAAAATGCTCTATAATACGTGTATATGCATAGGAGATTATAAAAACTGTAAGGGCAGTTGCAATGGATAGAAAAATTACAAGATATACATGACTGCCGAGTGCCTTATATGCCTCCTCAGGCCCATAAGCCGATGATGAAAGGCCATCAGCACTGAGGCCAATCCATGCCAATACAGGGACTAAAGACATCTCGTGGAAAAGTGAAGATGACCTTATTTCTTTCGGTGGACCAATAAGTTTTTCATAAAGTGACTTAAAATACTTTTTACCATTATATGTTTGCATAGTTTTTATTTTTATTACCTTAAATCACATCTGTCCAGAATAAGAATTGAAGAAGGAAGCCTCAACAGGTAAAATTAGTTTGAGATAAAAAAAAATACCTGCCTATGCTACGGCAGACAGGATTGAAAGGTGGCTTTAAATATATAAT
>JACQQJ010000149.1 GCA_016207035.1 Nitrospinota bacterium
AAACTTATTTTTGAATTTTTTAGAAAGGAATACAAGATAAGGTGGAGAGAGATCGTTAGACCATATATCTTAACCAATAGCATCTCTGTAAACAGGCATTCATAAAATCCTACTGCGATATCCTTAAAATTACAAAAGTGAGCATATAAAAAATGAAAAGAGATTTAGGAGTCTATATTCATATCCCTTTTTGTATTAAGAAATGTAGCTATTGCGACTTCAATTCGTACAGTAATATGGAGGAGATTTTTGATAAATATGTGGAGTCGGTGAAAAAAGAAATTTCTCTAATCAGCTATCAGCCTTATGAAGTTATATCAATATTCTTTGGAGGTGGAACGCCAACAATTCTTGAATCAAGACAATTAATAGAGATACTGGATTTTTGTAAAGGGGTGTTTAACTTAAGATCAGATGCAGAAATTACAATTGAGGCAAATCCAGAGACATTGACTTTAGATAAGCTTAAGGAATTAAGAATGGGGGGATTTAATCGGATAAGCATAGGTATTCAATCCTTTAATGACAGGTTATTAAGAAGACTCGGAAGGATACATAATTCAGAAAAGGCATGTCAGCAAATTCTCTCAGTCAGAGATGCTGGTTTTGAAAATATCTCTATAGATTTAATGTTTGGCATACCTGATGAGACAATAGATGATTGGGAATCCGATATTAAAACTGCCATTAAATTAAATATAGAGCATATATCCACCTATAATTTAACAATAGAGAAGGGGACGCCGTTTGAAAAACTTTATAGCGAGGCTAAAGCCTCGCACTACTTACCTGATGAAGATAAACAGTTAGAGATGTATGAGAAAGGGATAGAACTCCTGATAAGTGCAGGTTATGAGCATTATGAAATATCAAACTTTGCAAAAGCTAACAGAAGATGCCTGCACAATCAAATATATTGGAGGAATGAGGAGTATATCGGTATAGGTGCAGGGGCATATTCTTATATCAATGGGGAGAGGAGATGGAATGAAAAAAATCCAACAGAGTATACAAAGGCAGTTATGAGTTATGAGTTAAGAGTTAGGAGGGCAGTTCTCCAAAGCTCAAAGCTCAAAGCTCAAAGCTCACAACTGATTGCAGGGAGGGAAAGACTTGAGGAGAAAAGTGTAATGGGAGAAACCATTATGATGTGGCTCAGGATGATAGATGGGATAAACCTGCAGTCTTTTAAAAATCGCTTTGATATAGAGATACAATCAGCCTTTCCATCTGCTGTATCAAAGCTTTTGGATAAGGGTTTAATAACCTTTGGAAGACCTCCCCTTAATCCCTCCCCCCTTTGTAAGGGGGGATTGAGGGGGGTAGAGGCGGGAGTGGGGAGAGACAGTTCTTCTCATTACGACCTTTCGACAAGCTCAGGAGGGGAAAAGGGGTGGTTTGATAATGGCAATCTCAGATTAACCCATAAAGGACTTCTTTTTTACAATGATGTTGCTGCTGAGTTTTTATGGGTTTAATGCAGGAAAGAATTAACCACTGAGGAAATCAATACCATACGATTTAATACCTTCAGAGTGTTTCAGGTCGTATTTGACAATGGTTTTAGATATAAGTGCAAATTTGTCGCCAGGTAAAGTATGGGGAATTATAAGCACTCCACTATGTGGACGATGTTCATTAAAAAATTGAACGGTCAGGCGAATAAAATCATTCCTGTTGAGGGTTACCAAACATCTACCTTCAGAAGTTGCCCGCTCAAGCTGTTCTCTATCAGTAGTCTGTATCAGCCCAATCTCATGAGCACTGATGGCATCTATATGATGTCTCCTTAGTATTTCTGAAATCTTTGGGCTAATGTCTTCGTCAAGGTAATATTTCAATCACCCCCCTGCTAAGAAAAGGGTATTTTTCATCAACACGATCTTTTCTCAATTCTTCGTTTTGTTTTATAAGGTGGTCAATATCTTCAGAATATGCTTTGTAGTAACCAATGGCAGACCTGAGTTGATGCTCTGTAAGCCAGTGGTAAGCCCTGTGCAGTCGTTTAAAATCTTCACCAACGCTTTTAAAGGTTGCAATCACCTCCCAGACCTCTATACCAGTGCCTGCAATTCTTGCCCTCCGTCCAGTAGTTCCTTCAGTAAAAATAATACCAGGGCATCGTCGCAACCTTACCGCTTCATTGAGGAGCTCATTTGTAATACTTGAAAATTCCTTGCCCGATTCTCTTGCAATCTGCTCTATCTCCTTAACCGTCCTTTCTTGAATTCTGATAGTTTTTTGAACCGTTGACATAGTATCCTCCGATTACAATGTATGACATTATATTGCACTAAAGGTTATAATAAGTAAAGTACTTAAAAACTGATACTGGATATGCGAATATTAGAGGATATATATTTGTATCAGATTACACCTTAGAAAAAGTCCTCCTTAAAATACAGAGCGCCTTTTTGATAAGCTGGATGTCCTCAGAGGAAAGTTTTGATAGCGGGTCATTTCCCTTCATAAACACCTTCTGAACAGAGATTTTCTCTTCAGAAAAAAAGTTCCCATTTTCACTTCCAGTGCCTCAGCAATTCTTCAAAGGGAATCAAGACTAACATTCTCCTCGCCTCTTTCAAGTTCACCTATAAACTTATAACTCAACCCGGCCTTTTCACCTAACTCCTCTTGGGTAAATCCCCTTGATTTTCTCAAGTTCCTTATCCTCTCCCCCAAATCCTTTCATGTGTTACTCAACCCATGCCCACCATCATACAGCAAAGGTCTCACTGGGTTTCAAGATTAGAACTGTAAGCTGTAAGATATAGAATTTGATTTACCTTTATTTTTATATCCAGAATATTTCAATCAACTGCTCAACTTTTTTAAACTCCGGATCGCCAGTTACTACAATAGCTTTAAACTCAATGGCAGAGGCAAGAACAAAACAATCAGCATAAGAAATGCTGTATTGGGCTTTATATTCTGCTGCTTGAAATATCAGGTTATTGGGTATTGGCAAAATAATGAAGTTTAATCTTTCAATATTTGCTAGAACTTCTATTTTTTTCTGGTTGCCAAACTCTCTTTTCGTGGCATAAATGATTTCACCAACATTAATAGCATTGATGTATTTAATGCCTTCTGCCTTCCTTATTTCTTCAAGGAGGTGAGTAATTTTTTCATATCCCTTTTCCTTCTGGAATAACTTTAAAAGGGCATAGCTGTTAAAGATAAAAGGAGCCTTCCGCATCACTAAAACTCTCCCCTGCGTTCTTTAAGAAGCCTCTCTGAAAGGGAGGGTTTGGATGGTAAAATACCACAGGCTGCCCTGACAGGGTCTTTAACTGGTGGGATAAGATAGATGATACCTTCATATTCCAGTATCTGGAGTTCTGAACCAGGCTCTATGTGATACTTCTTTCTTATATCAGCAGGTATGACAACCTGTCCTTTGGATAAGGTTTTTACAGTAGCCATAAGTTTAACCTCCAAAAATATAGTTATACAATAATCATAAATGTATGATTTTTGTAGAATTTTGTCAAATTATTTGATAGTTATTTCTTTGTAAATTAGATTGCTTCGGGACTTCTGCCTGTGCAGGCACTGCAGACAGGTCGTCCCTCGTAATGACACTTCTGCCATTTGGAAATACTGTTTCCACTCCTCTCTATAAAATAGTTGAGGACTACTGGGAGTTGTTCATAAACTCTTATAGCTTGTCCTGAACTTGATTCAGAGATGATAAATTTCAGGAATAATATGGCTTCTTCAGACCTGTAGTTGAGTCGTAGGTAAAAAAATATCTCGATTGTGGTATTTTGAGGAATGGATTTCTTCGGCGGGACACCCATGAAGTGGGTCGTGTCCAGAATGTAAAAAAGAATACCTCCTTCCCTTCTCATGTAAGAAAGAACCAAAAAGGTTCTTTCTCATTTCAAGTGGGTAACCCGACTTTGCTGTAATCCAACTTCCCTGTAAGCATATAGATTATTGTCTTGAGGTTTTTAAATGTCTTATAGCCTCTTGCCTTTGCCTTTGCTGCCTGCACCAAACTGTTGAGTCCTTCCAAGATACCATTACTTATCTTGCTGTCATACCAGCGCAGCACACCATACCAATGACGCTTTATCGTATACGCTGCTTCTTTTATCGCTTCAATACGGCTGTGTGTTGCCCAGAAATACCATTTCTTTAATCCTTTCTCAAATTCCTCTCGTGTCTTCTCATGATAGATTCCCTGAAAATTCTCACGAATATGATATGCCCTTACCGTCTTCAAGTTTAATCTCGG
>JACQQJ010000159.1 GCA_016207035.1 Nitrospinota bacterium
ACATAAAAGAGGACACATAGAAAAATAATGAAAAAGCCTTTTCTCTTAATGTTTCTCTGTGGACTGG
This sequence comes from Nitrospinota bacterium, assembly GCA_016207035.1. Classification (GTDB taxonomy): domain Bacteria; phylum Nitrospinota; class Nitrospinia; order UBA9942; family UBA9942; genus JACQQJ01. The sequence continues at coordinate 68 of JACQQJ010000159.1, forward strand.
TTTATTGTATTATTCGGAATAAAAGAGAGGTTTATTAAATAATATTGAGAAACTGTCTTAGGGGTACAAACCCTTCTGCATATTTTACCCTCCCCTGTATTCCCCTGAATGTAGCTGATGACCTTGCAATATCTATAATTGAAAGGCCCTCTATATTGGTCTTCATAACCTGCGATGCATGTGCCACGAGGGAGGTAATTTTTTTTTCAATTACATGGGTTATATCAACAAATATATTAGGATTAAAATCATGTGTCGTTGGCACTTCATAGAATAATACATTTTTTATATATCTCGTTGCAGATATCGCCCCTTTTGCTAATATTCTGTGGTCCTGGTGTGTATCATGCATATAGTTTATAAATACAAATTCTGGTTTAATTTTTCCTATCACTGCCTCTATATGGGAAATTATTGTTTTATTAAGAGGCAGGTTAGTATCAGGATAATCCAGGAATAATACATCTTTCGCGACAATAATCTTTGCAGAATTCATTTGTTCATTTTTTCTTATAGCGGCATCTCCTCCCATCTCCCCCGCAGTCATTATAAGAAGATATACATTGTGACCTGATTCAGAATATTTAATGAGTGACCCACCACAGCCAATCTCGATATCATCTGGGTGCGCACCTATTGCTAATACATTCATTTTCCCTCTCTAATATCAGATCACCAGTTTACCACAACACCAGATCACCAGATTATCGGTATACTGGTGCACTGGTGACTTGTGATCTGGTGCTCCGAATTATTCTGATACTCTCCTCCCCATAATTAAAAATTAAATCTATCACAGACATATTCTGCTCGAATTTTCCAAAAAGTTGATTATAAATAGGGTGTTCAAATTTCTGAAAAACCAGCCTGATACCGCTCTTTAAAAACATATCCATATCCATATATTTAGCACCATCCTTTCCTGCCATATAAATATCCGCTCCTGTTGATTTACACAGTCTTATAAGCCTTTCCGTAGGCTCATCTTCAAGCCCACCCGTCTCTCCATTTAAATAACCCCTCCTCAATCCTCCCCTTAAATAAGGAGAGGACAAAGGGGGCGTTAGTTCTGATGCAACTAAAAATTTCCTTTTTATACCCAGAAATTCAGCAAGCCGCCTCGTTACCTCTATATTAATATCAGAAATATATTCCCATTCTTCTGAATACAATTCCCTGAAATATCCAAAATATCTTTCAAAATATTTTGCCCTTGAATAATTAGTAATTAATGCATGAAGATGTTTTTTTTTCCAATCTATTTTATTGTTAATCTTAACTTCATTGATATTTTGAGGAAATCTATACAGAACAGGAACTGTGAGCCACTGCCATCCATTGACAGTCTTTATCTTATTCCTGTTCTGATATTCATTTTTTTTATACTGGACATTATCAAGAAATATACATATATCAGACTGGTCTATCTTATCAAAATATCCGAGCCACGCTATAAACTGGGGTTGATGGATTGCTACTATCATCTCACTCTTTCCTTGCAAGACCTCCCCATATAAAGCCTCCTTTGTCTTTATACTTCACCTTATACCATGGTCTTCCCCTGAATAGAGGTCTTTCAATAGAAATTATCTCAAACCTCTCGCCTTTATCAACTCTCCCTATCTTTTCATGTTCTGATCCTGGTCCACTTCTCATCGCTGAGACCTTTTCAATTATTATAAATTCAACCTTTTTTTCATTCCCTGTTACACCTCGTTGAAGAGATGTCGTTTTTGCCTCATCCAACTGTGCAGGGGGCTCTTTAACCATTTCAGGAAATAGTTTTACAAATATAGGATTGGAGATAATATAGTTCGGTCTCTTTCCATAAATATTAAGTCTGTAATATATCTTATCTCCTGATTTAAACTTGCCCTGTTCTGAGTCAAGTAGGTGTTCATCATCAAAATGCATCTCAAATGGTGTTTCACTAGAATATTTTTTTATTATCTCACCCTTACGAATTAACTGAACCTCTACTATATCCCTCTTACCATCTGTAGCAGATACTCTCATATAAATATGAGGACTCCCCTGAACATCTATCTCATCTCCTGATAATGCCTTTTTCCCAGAAGGGTCAGAGATTAAAAATTCATCCAATATAAGTCTGTAATCATCCCCCTGTCTCACTGAATAGACTTTCCCATCCCGTAAAGCCTTCAATGCCGCATTTTTATTCTTCTCTTTTAAAAGAAATATGGTCTTTACATCCTTGAGTTTTATACCCGATTCCCCTTCTCCATGATAGTCAAGTCCACCGATCCCCCAGACAGGTCCATCCCTGATTCCATCACAATACTGATTCAGGACGGTATCCCATTCCTTACCAGGATCAGTAATATGGATTGTATCTTCATATACTGCCTGAAAACCTGTATAACCGTATGTCCTTACTAAATCTTCTGAATGGGAAGGGGTATTGATAAACACAGGACCCTTTTTACCAATCCCTGATAACGATTCAAGATGATGCCAGAATGTCATACCCCCTTTTAAATTCACATAGTCAATGGTCTCCTGCCATGGCAGCACACCCATGTCTCCATGGTATTGGTTAAAAGGTGAGCTTTGAAAAGGGTGAAAATTTATTATTAAGAGAAGATTAAATAGACATAAGGGTATCCCTGAATATCTATAGATTCCCTTCCATCTAATTAAGAGAATGCCCAAAAGAAAAGACAAGCTGAAGAGTACAGTGTTATAAAT
>JACQQJ010000153.1 GCA_016207035.1 Nitrospinota bacterium
CAGTCTCTGTATGCTCCCCTGCCCCATATATTGCCAATTTAAATCCCCCCCGCCCCCCGTTACTAAGGGTTGACAACCCCCTCACCCCTTTTATTAAGGGGGAATAAGGGGGATTTTTCCATTCGGCAATCTTTTTATTCAGCCTTGCAATATAATTTTTAAAAGTATCTGATTCGTAGAACATAATGAATAGTCACCAGAGCACCAGAGCACCAAGTCACCAGAATAGAGGAGAACTGGTGTTCTGGTGACTGGTGACATGGTGTCCTATATGAATATCTTTTCACAATACATATCTACAATTCTATCCCAATCAAATAATCTTTCTGCCCTCTCCCGACCTGCCCTGCCCATAATTTCCCTCAAAGAGCTGTTGTCCAGCAATATATTTAACTTCTCTGCTAATACATCGGCATTACCAGGTGGAAAGTGAAATCCTGTAACACCATCCTCCACACTCTCCCTCAATCCCCCTGCCTTTGATGCAACGACTGGCTTGCCACACGCCATTGCCTCTACAGCCACCATACCAAATGGCTCTTCCCAGAGAGATGGAACTACACATATGTCCATATTATGGTATATCTCCTTTATTTCCTGGTGGTTCATCCAACCAAGTGGGACAATATAATCCTCACTGAAAGGCCTGTCTATGGTGGCGTATATCTTGAAATCATTTCTCTTTTCCCTCAGCCTTGATGCTGCCTTTAAAAGGAGATCAAGTCCCTTTCTGCTGTCGCGCAATCTGCCATTTACAAATATATTTTTAAGTGACCCATTTGTCCGTGCAGCAGGTTTGAAATCACTGGTTGAGACCCCCCCTGGAATTACGAATACATTACTATTGAAAGGTAAAAGGAGAGAATGACACAGGCTGTTGTAAGTAATAATTGCATAGCATTTTGATAGGGACCTTTTCGTATAATTATAATAAAAGGGCATAAATGCCAGACCCCCCATAAACTCCTGCCCCCAAACGGAGAGATTATAGGAAATAATCTCATCCTTCATATTTGACAGGGCACACCTCATACAGAAGGCAGGGGTACCAAAATAATTCTTCTCACATATACCTCCATTTCTATAAAGAAGATAATAGTTAGGGCATATAAGTTCATAGGTATAAAATCTTGCTATGACCTTATATTCTCTGACTGCATTTATTATATAGGGCTTGAAGAAATAGCTGTCACTTAAGATTACAAAGTCTGGTTTTATTTTACCCACTACCTTTCTGACAGCCTTCGGGACAAAAAGGATATTAAATGTAAGAGAAGAAAATTCTATTTTATGAACCTTAAATGGAAGATGAGAATCATCTACATGCCCCCTTGGGTACATATCAGGCATATACGATACAAGCATCTCCACATCAAATCCCCTCTTTATAAGGCGGCTTGCCACCTCTTTTATATCAACACATGCCCCACCATGGGGAGGCCAGGAAAACATAAAATCAACAATAAGAATCTTCATAAGTAAATAGTGCACAAGTGCACCAGCACACCAGTCACCAGTAAAAATAAACTGATGCTCTGGTGCCCATTCTCCCTTCTCCATAGATACCAGATAGATACTACAAAATTCATAAAAGCATAGATGAGTCCGCCTGCCAAAGAAGTAAAGAATTTCCTTATGACCCTTTTACTCTTTGAGTTGACCTGATAAAAATTATCATTGACATCATATATCATTATTTTATTAATTCCGGTTAGCAGACTAAAAAAATCCAGCTTAAGATACCCTCTGCCTGCTGGATTATTATAAAGGAGAACAAGCATATCAAATCCAACCCCCCTTATCTCACTCAATATCCTGTGTGAGAGCCTGAAATTACCATCGGGTATAACAATAGAGGCTAGTTCTGGCAGGTACTTCTTTATCTGGTTCTGGTAAGAAGACTGGATCAATACCGTTATATGAGAATCTGGAAATTCATTCTTCAATTTACTAACAGCCCTTTCAAATAAATAGAATGGGGCTGTTCTTGTCATCAGTATATTCATAAGATTTTTTAGGGTATACCTCTGAATCCAATGCAATTAACTCTTTAAGATATCTTTCTGCCTTAATATGCCCAGGGACTATCTCAAGACATCTTTTAAATAATTTTATAGACTCGTTGATTTTTTTTTCTTTCATATTTATCCTTCCAAGATGGAAGTAACACGCCCCCCTGAGTGCAACAGGAGTCCTTTCATTTTTCAGTATGTCATAAAAACCAGCCATCGCCTCCCCATTTCTGCCAATATCCTCATAGGTAGAGTAAAGATTATAAACTGAAAAAATCTTACCCGGATACAACATTTCCTCCATCTCAAACTCCTTTACGGCATTCTCCATATTTCCCATCTCCCTGTAGGTAATACCCTTCTCATGGTGAACCCACTCAGACCCTGGATATAATTTCTCCTCCAGTTCAAACTCCTTTATGGCATTATCCATATTTCCCATCTCCCTGTAGGTAATACCCTTCTCATGGTGAACATATTCAAACTCTGGATTAATATCAAGGGTATGATTGAATTCTTCCAATGCCATATTATAGTAATGCTGCAATCTATAGATAATCCCCCGCTGATGATGTGTGTCCGCTTTCCCCGGATATAATCTCTCTTCAATTTCAAGCTCTTTTATGGCATGACAAACATCTCCCATCTCCCTGTAGGTAATACTCTTTTCCAAATGGAGCCATTCCATCTTCTCATCCAACTTAGCTATTTTCTGATACAAATTGAATGCCTCTTCATACCTTTTTTGGCTTCTCATAAGACTTGCCATTCCGAACTTCATCAAAATGTCATTCGGGTTCAGCTCAAGTCCCTTGCGATATTCATTCATTGCCTCTTCATACATATTTCTTTTAAGATAATAATCATCAATCCTGTAGTCCATCGAACCATGTGTCAGGTATTCCAACAATCTTATTTTTTCTCCCCATTCCATTCCTTCAATATTCATTGGTTCCGATATCTTTCCTTTTAATCGATAAACCCTGTATCTATTAAAGAATACACGCTCCAGATTATACTCAAGCCCTGTAATCTGTAGGAGGATATTCATATCAAAATCTGGTCTGATTAATACGATATATGCTGGTCTTTTTTCAATAATTCCCTTTAATACCCCATCAAATAGATAGGTATGCCAGCGATTATAAGGTCTAATGAAATGAAATAAAAACCCTTCACAGCTCATTCGATCAGCAAGCCTGTATATCTGAACAAAGGGCCCCCATACATAAATATGTTCATCATACGATGTCCTTTCCCTGATATATTTTGCTATTTCGGGGATATAAAAAAACTGATCTGCTTTTTGAAAATACAGAGTCCTCTTATCCCTTCTGTATAGATTTAAGGAATGCAGCTTATTGTATATATTGAAAATCAGGGCAGAAAAGGTGATTATAATAAGCGGGCTAATTATAAATGCATGCATTGCTGAAGATAAACCTGATGAAAATTCAATAATCCGATGAATTGATAAGGCAGACAAAATTGAAGTTACATGGATGAAAGGGATGAAATGATACATACGGAATACCCTTTGAAAAACCAGGATAAAGATTGTTGATAATGCCCATAGTATGAGAATATTCCTTAAAATACCCTGCCCCACAAAAAAAAGATGTAACAGAGAAAGGAGGGCTAAAAAGATAATAGAAGATGTCTCCCTCCATATAGGAACGAAATCAAATTTAAATATTTTCCACATTGCCTTTAATGTATTATCTATATAACTCATAGATGTCTTCAACCTTATCAGATGGTGAATCCATAACTTATGGCTATCTTTTTTGAAGTTCCTTGTTACGAGGAAGGCATAAATTACAATTATGGACAGGAAGGAAAATGAAAAATATAATCCGTACCAAATACTATACTTAATTAAAAAAAGTGAAAAGGATATAAAATAAACGATATTGACAATCTTCAATAAAAAAGAGGCAGCTATAAATCCGCCTGCTAAAAGGAAATACATGGGCTGAAAATCTGACAACCCATGGACAATTGCAAAAACCCCTAAGGTTAATGGCAGGATATAAAATCCCTCTGCATGACAGGAATAAACCCCGAGGTATGGAGAGGCGGAAAAAATTGCATATAATAACGCAGCAATAATAGCTACAGGGGTGTCGAAAAGGTATTTTGTCAAAATAAATGTTGCGAGAATGGTGAAAAGATTATAAAAATTTGAAAGATGCCTTACATATTTAACATCCCCTCCAAAGAATCTTTCAATGATAAGATAAAGGTAAATCATTGTTGGCGGGAATCCCCACCAGAAATCCTTTAAAAAACTTGCACCCCTTTTTCTAAAATATGCAAGATAGGTATAAAATCCAAAATCCTCATCAATAGGGAAATCAAGGTACGGGATACGAATCAAAAACCCGATGGATAGAATAAATATTAATGAAATAACTATAGCAACTAAACCCATAACCATTCTAAGAATAAAAACGAATAAGGAGAAAGGGGGAAATGGAGAGTAGGGGATAATAATATTAAAATAATCCCGTTAAATCCTTTTTTCTCCATTTCTCCTTATTTTCCCTTTCTCCTTAAGTAAGTTTATAATTTCCTATACATAAATAACGGCATAAAAGTCAAAGAGGATTAGCATTTTAAATTTTCACCCTGCAAAGTGCTAAAGAAGGTATATCTTCTACCCCCCTGAAGCCAGCACCCTTTGAATTAAGGTTATAAAAACTTATATCCTTTTCCCTCTCCACTATCTCTTCTATATAACGGATATATCTATTTAAATTTTCATGAGTTTGAACCTGTAAACCAAACCTGTCTTTTATATATACCGCCCTTTGTTCCATTATCTTGTCCCTGTGAATATCCCTCAGAACATAAGAACCATTTATTAAATCTAACCACCTCTCACCTTCTGCAACGGCATTAGAATAAAATCTCTTACCGGGAAATGCACAATCCTGCCCTACAAATATAATCGGATTAGCACCAAATTTTATAAGGAGGTCCAGTGCAATACAGGAGACAGAACCCCCACCGTCTGTGTAACCAAAATCGGGAGGCGGGGAATCGGAGAATCGGGGAAGGGGAGACATCTCCGTTTCTCCCTTTCCCCCATTCACCCATTCCCTATTCTTCAGGGCAACATACTTTTTACTTTTATAATTTTTCACAACAATGGGATTTGAGGTGGGCAAAATTATAAGGGGTATATTGTTGCACCTATGTGAGGTATCGGTCTCAAAATAATCTATGAGGTGTATATAGCTAAAATCCTGTGGGTCTATGGAGATTGCAAAATCAGGTTTTATGCCGTTTTTTATTAAGGCATTGAGGGCACTGTCAACAGCCATTATAACAGCAGACTCTGAAAGGTTTTTTAATTCAGGGAGTGCAGGGTCAAGGGATGGTCCGGAGCTTATAAGTATCCCTGCCATACCTTTAAATTTGCCAAAGAACCCCTTAATTCCATCACTTTTCAAAATCTCATCCCTGTTCAATCTAAAATTTCTCCTCTCTATATCACCAAATAACACAGGAAAACGCCTTTCTACCTGCAGCATCTTAAATGCATTTTTTATACCTTCAAATCCCCCGACCCATCCACTGGATGTGTGCCCCGCCCCCTTTAATAAAGGGGGGGAGGAGGGGATTAATTTAAAAGATGGTAAGAAGATAGCCACCTTCTTTTGAGTATCAGGCAGATAATCCCACTTTTCAGATGCATATCTTGAGAAGGCGGTGGAGACTTCCAATTCATTGCTCCCTGTTATAATCCATAGATTTGATTGAGAAAGGATATCTGAAATATCCCTTGATACAAAGGCAAGGGAAAGGATCTCCCTGTTTAATTCAAGGACAAGGAGGTTCCCATTTTTACCAACAGCCTTTAAGATAGAATCAACATGATACCCCAGCCCAAAACCATAGAGCAGCACTGTATCACCACTTTTAATTTCAGAGGTCTCAGCAAATCTATTCCCATCTCTTATAGGGTCGTAACTGCTGTGAAGCAATATTCCATTACATCGTGCAGAGATATGACCTGTTCTTGTCGTAAATACCTCTGTTTTACCTGTCCTGACGCCCTGTGGAGAAAGGTGGGGAGAAATAAATCTCTCAATATCCATTCCCCTCTTTTTTACAGCAGACAGATTCTTATAAAAATTGGACATATTTTTTTACAGACTTATAATCTTTATCCCTTTCTTCTCAAGATAAGATATCCCGTGATAAATTTTTTCTCTGTTTGCAAAAGATGCTATTAACACCGCATCAGGTTGTATATCTTCTATGGCTGATGGTGGGTCTATCCTCCTTCCTGCAAAAAATTTCCCATGCCTTGAAGGATCACCATCCACGATACCTACAATTTCAAATCCAATTTCCTCTGCAGCATTAAAACTTATCTGTGCCATATCAGCAGAGCCATAAAAGACAACACGCCTGATGCCATCATTATAAAATCGTTGAAGCCTTGACATGTATTCCTCCTTTGTCCCACGATGCAGCATTAAGGTCTCATTGATAAATAATGAAAATAGTTGATTCAGATAAGCCAATCCTGACTCTGTAATATGATAAGACATATCTTTTCTGTTATTACCATTTGTATTTATAATCTTTTTTTTAACAAATTCCTTGAGATATTTATTAACCATTGAAGGGGCTAAAGAGGCATAGGAGGCGAGCTTACTTTGTGTTACACAAGGGTCCCTCTCTGTATGGAGGAGAAGTATTAATTCCCTTAATTTTGGTGAAGGTTTTAAAAACTTTAACCTGTTGAACATGTTATTCACTCAATGAATGATTATGTTATTTAAAATATAAACTGCGATAAATTCCAATTTATTTTACCTCATTCCATTTGAATTAACTCTGGACGGGAGATTATTAAATGACGGGTAGTATAAGTATCCTCTGTCAGGATTTGCTGTTTTGCCAATCTGCTCTTTAAATTTATGAGAAGGGGTCCCCTCAAGTTGGCGGTCATCCTATACGGGTCATCGGGGATAGTAACAATTACCATAGTTACAATTTCGTTTATATTATCTGTATTCAGACTATGTAAATCCTCCATCCTGATTTTTACTTTGTAATCCGGTTTAAATAACAAAGGGTCAATAATCACAAACCCAAGGGTATACTCATCTACAGCCTGAAACAACTTGAAATGTATATCTTCGCCCATATCAAGTATCACATACCTCTTTATATCCGGAAATCCAATGATTCCCTCAGGGACGATCACAATTTTATTTTCATCAATGTCAATAGTCCCAAATCGTATAGTATTAATTTGCAACGTCGCCTCAAAAAAATAACCAAAGAAACACAGAAAGAAATACAGAAAAAATATCGGTTTTTACTCTTTATTCTGTTTTTCAGTCCTTCAGTGTTTCAGTGGTTTCATAATATCTTTTATTTTTTCAAAACTCTCAGAGCTGAGCCTTGCTGCCAGTTTATTTTCCTCCATTATCTTTGCGTAAATCTCTTCCCTGTGAATTACCATTTCAGGTGGTGCATCTATCCCGACCCTCACCTGCCTCCCCCTTATCTCCATAATGGTGATTTTTATACTGTCACCAATATTTATACTCTCTCCAGACTTCCTTGTCAGTATCAGCATAAAAAGCAATGAGCACTGAGCCACGAGCAATGAGTAATATACGCAATAGGTGGTGATACTCGTTGCTCATTGCTCATCGCTCGTTGCTCATCTAATAAAATCCAGCAGGCTTGGTTGTATAATCTTTGCCGCTGACTGGAGCGTTGCCTGATAGGCAGTTTGAAGGAGTGCAAGATCACTGGCTGCCTTTGCCATATCTGCATCTTCCACCATTGTTCTCTGCTTTACAGTATCATTATTTGACTGGTCTATAATCCCCTTCATCCCCTCCAGTCTATTTACCCTGCCCCCCACTTCCCCCCTTAAACCTACTACCTTATCAATATTCGTGTCTATAAGTCCTATTGAGTCAAATATAGCATTTTGATCATTATTATTCAGTGCATCTCTCAGCAAGGTGAGTGTCTTTATAACATTCTTACCTCCGCTGATCCCGAGATCAGATGCTGATGTGCCTGAACCGAATTCTTTTGCAAAGGCAAATGTGGATGAGTTATTCGATACTATCTGAAGTCCCCTTCCTGATGAGTCTATTCCAGCAGTAACATTAAGCCCTGAATTATTTATACTATTTATTACATCAGAAATCGTGTTTGCTGAACTGAATGATACCGATCCTGATGCAGCACCATTCACAACTATCAAGGATGTAAGGCTGAGCCCGCTCCCCATATTCAAAAGGGAGAGAGGGGTAGAAGTTGTCAGATTGGGAGACAGGTCAAGCCCTTCTATATTATCTGGTCTGCTGGCAAGTATCCCGAGATCGCTCGCTGTAGTTCCGCTGCCTACCTCCTCAATGGTAAGGTTCTGTGTTGCTATACTATTGTCATCTTTTATAAAAAGGGCATTCCCTGAACTATTTATAGATGCAGTTACATTAACCCCACCTGCACTTGATATTGCATTCATTACATCTGAGATCGTAGATGCACCAGAAAGATTTACTATTGCGGAATTCCCTGCCCTGTCTGTTATTTTTATAGACCCGGACGCAATACCCCTTCCCCTGTTTAAAGAAGACAGAAAGGTATTACCATTTATATCAGGAGATAAATCTGTTGCCAGTATAGTAGAACCATCGAGGCTCATACCCATATTCTTCCCTGTTTCCATCTCTATCTGAACCTCTTTTTTATCGCCGAAATATATTGCCCCTGATGTAAAAGGTGCGGTATTTATCTTCTGCCCGGCAAATATATATTTACCTCCTATGGTTGTATTACCAAGGAGGATCATATGGGATAGTAAATTTTCAACCTCCTTTGCATATGTCTTTCTTGTATCGGATGTAGCAGGGGTCCCTCCCTGAGATACCGCTATCTCCTTTGCCCTTTTCAACAGCTCAATCATACCATTGAAGGTTGAATCTGCCAGGTTGAGCCATGCAGTCCCCTCATCAATATTTCTCGTATGCTGGTTATTTGATGAAATTCTTGTCCTGTAGTCAAGGACTCGACTGATACCTGTGGGGTCATCAGAGGGTTTATTAATCCTTTTCTCTGTAGAGAGTTCCTCCTGGGTCTTCAAGAGTCCCTCATTATTTGTGAATATATTAAACAGGGTGTTGTTATACATCATCCTGTTTGTTATACGAAACATATAAAATCAGGGATTAGGGGTTAGGGATTAGGGATTAGTAAAAAATACTAACCACTAAACACTGACCGCTAATCACTACCTCCTATCTCACTGTAGTTAACAATGTTGTCAGCAGTTCATCGACAACTCCTATAAGTTTTGCTGCAGCCCCATAGGCATGCTGAAATTTAATGAGATTTGTCATCTCTTCATCAAGAGATACACCAGATATGGCCTCCCTCCTGTTTTCCAGCTGAAGTTTCACTGCCTCTCTCTGCCTTACATTATCCTTCGCAGTAACTGTGTCAAGCCCGACTGTCCCAACTAAGGAATTGTAATAATCATCAAAGGTAAATGTCCCCGATGCAGCGCCGGCAGCCCCGCCAATAATGAGAATCCCCTGAAGCCCTGCAATTGAAATTGCATTGTCACCATCCCCTGCTGCCTCACTTTTTGCAGCAGCTATTTTTTTTGTATTCGCTTCAACCCCGGAATTCACAGACATAACACTGGCTGAATTTTCAGAGGCACTTATGATAAACCTATCCCCTGATGATGCAGAACCTGAAATAGAAACGGTAATCCCCTTCTGCTGAAAAAATGTAATAGGGGTTCCTGATGTAAAGGTAAAACTACCAGAGGATGCACCCTGTGTAGTATTGAAAATTGTATAGCTGGACGGTGTAAGGAATTCTACCTCATAATTGTCTGTAGCTACTATCTGTGGGTTGGTTACACTGCCAGAACTTATCGTTGCACTCCCTGTATTGTTATTCCCTATTTTCGCTGTTACTGAGAGTGTGCTGAAGAAATTTACACCCGTGGACTTATCAAGTCCGTACCCTGTTACATGCCTTTTATTTACCTCTTTTACTATAGTTGCTGACAGTATATCTAATTTTTTTAAATACTGCTGGACATTACTATCCCTTGCCTCTATCATTCCGCCTAAGGTCCCGCCTGTTAAATCATCAGTAATATTTGTGAGAGTACCATCGACATTTTTCCATTTCACATCATGGAGGGCAGCATTTTCCCCGTTTGAGACTGCCTGCAGCTGAAATGCATACTGCCCTGTTACAAGGGGCCTCCCTTTCGCTGTATAAACAACTACCTGATTATTAGATTCCTCATAAAAATTCGTATCAATCTTCTCAGATAATTTTTTTATTGCCATACCCCTTTTATCTCTTAAATCATTGGCATTTTCACCTGTTACCTCTGCTTCATGTATTATCTTATTTAATTCGGCAATCTGACCTGTCAATGTATTAACCTCATCAATGGTAGATACTACCTTTTTATCAATGTCATCCCTGATCCTCTTAAGATCAGAAGACAGCTTAATAAATGTATCGGAGAGGAGTTTACCCTTTCCTATCACAGACTGTCTCTCTGTCTCCCCTGTTGGATTTAAGGAGAGGTTCTGCCATGCGGACCAGAATTCACCTAAGTTTTTATTTAATCCCCCTCCTGTCGTCTCATTAAATACCACCTCTGCACGACTCAGTGACTCCTCTTTTACACTCCACTTTCCGAGGATATTCGTCTCAGAGTTAATCTGGGAGTCGAGGAAATTATCAAAAGCCCTCTTTATTTCAGTTATTCTTACGCCTGTTCCAATCTGTCCGGGTATAGTAGATATTGGAGGTGCTGCCTCAATTATTGCCTGCTGACGGGTATAACCCTCAGTATTAACATTTGCAATATTGTGGCCAGTAACCTCTATTGCTGTTTGCTGAGATAAGAGGGCCCATCGTGCTATATTTAAGACACCATAGACATTGGTCATATTTAAGTAAAAGGGTTCGGAGTTATAGGAATAACCCTTAACTTCTAACTCTTAACCTTTACCATCCTGCCCCTCTGCACCTGATTTTTTACAACCCCGGATGAGATGTAGGTAGGACGGGGGTTTGTTATATCATTCAAAAACTGAAAAGACTCTTTCATGGTATCCATTGATAATTCAATAAAATTTTTATTCTCTCTATTTATCTCCTGTATACTCTGGATAAAGGATAGAAGCTGTGAGCGATAGCCTTTAAAGATAGATGAATATGGTTCAGAAGTCGAATCAGACAGATACGAGAGGGTAATGTCTTTATCCTTCGTTTTTAAAAAAACTGATATTCTCCCGATAACTGAGATCCTCAAATCCTCTAACATCCGTAGCTTAAGTATGATCGTCTCTTTCTGCTTTATACAGTCATACAGTTCATGAAGGGAGTTTTCTATTATAAACTGCCTTTCCCTTTGAATTATCCTGAGCAATAGTGAATAATTCTCCACCATCTCGTTAAGTATCTCTGTTAGATTATCGAGTATTTTATTCATATTAATTTTATCGGCAGTTTATAAAAATCCCATTAGAATTCAGGGTCAGACTCCAGCACTCAGAATAAAAAGACTTACTCTTTCTGACTCCTGTCTTCTGTTTTCTGAATGCTGTGATGTGTAAGCTGTTTAAAAAGTATATCTGAAATCCCTGTCTCCCTTCTCTCTGCCATATTCTTTGCCATCTCCTGATCCATCATAGACCTGTATATTTCCTCACCACTCTTACCGTCGATAAAACCACTTTTAGGGACTGTATCCCTCATAGACTTTAATACATAATAAAGAAAAACGGATTCGAATTCTGAAGTAAGTTTTTTTAGTTTTTTATCCTCACCCTCTTTTGAGACTGAAGGCTGAAGACTGAAGGCTGAAGACTTCTGGTTCATACTTCTGACTTCTGCCTTCTGTCTTCTGTCCTCTGTATTCTGTATACTGTATTCTGTATTCATAACATCTCCAATTCTGCCTGAAGTGCCCCAACAGCCTTTAAAGATTGAAATATAGCAATCAGGTCTCTCGTTGAAGCCCCTACAGCATTGAGTGCCTTTACTAAATCACCGATATTTACAGTCGCTGGAACTAACATCACTTTCTCTGCCCTTTCTTTTACTGTAATTGCAGATTCAGGGATTACTAACGGCTGTCCCAGTGTAAGCGGAGGGGGTTGAATAACCCTTAATTGCTCCTTAATCTCCACCGTTAGTTCACCATGGGATATTGCTGCTGAGGATAACCTTACATTTTCTCCTATTGCTACGGTTCCCGTCCTTTCATCCAATACCACCTTTGCCCTGTTGTCCACATTCACATCTAAAGACTCTACCTTTCCCATCATTTCTACTAATTTAACCCTGAACTTTTCAGGGATCTTTAAACTGATTGTACCTGAATCTAAGGGAAATGCTAACGCTTCTCCCAGTGAGGTATTAATTGCATTTGCTATATTTAATGCAGTGGTAAAATCCGGTCTGTGAAGTATCAGGCTCAGCCCCTCTTTTTTATTAAAATCAAATGAGATTTCCCTCTCTATAATAGCCCCACCTGCTATCTTCCCCACCGTTGTATGCCCCCTCCGAACAGTTGCCCTTTCAGCCTCTATGAGGAATGCACCACCACCAGATACTGCCCCCTGAGCCACAGCATAGATCTCTCCATTCGGAGCCTTAAGTGGTGTTATGAGGAGAGTTCCCCCTTCGAGACTCCTTGCATCCCCAAGGGAGGATACTGTCACATCAATCCGACCGCCTATCCTTGCAAAGGGTGGTAAATTGGCAGTTACCATTACCGCAGCAACATTTTGTATCCTCACATCAAATAACTGTCTTACATCTACCGTTGTCCCGAGTTTCTCCAGCATACTTAAAAGGGTTTGAATGGTAAATTGACTATTGAAGTAATTATCTCCTGTATTTCTCAGTCCTACTACCAGGCCATAGCCGATCAACTGGTTATCCCTGACCCCACTAATACTCACAACATCCTTTATCCTGGCAGCCTCAGCCTTTGGAGGCTGAAGGCTGAAGGCTGAAGGCTGAAAAAATATGACAAAAAATATTATTATCCGTTTAATTATTCTCATATCTCCCCCTCGAATCAGACATAAGACAATAGACATTAGACTTTAGACTGAAGCTGAATCGCTTTGAACTTTGACCTTTTGTCTGATGTCTAAAGTCTGCTGTCTAATGTCTGTTTTTTTAAAATGGCCATATCCATTTAAAAGTCTTTCCAAGCCATCCAGGCCTTTGTTCATCATCCAGATTCCCCTCACCATTATAAAGTATCTTTGCATCGGCAATATCACCGGAGAGTACTGTATTGTTTCGGGATATATCCTCAGGCCTGACAATACCACTTACCGTTATGTACTGGGTCTCATCATTAACCTTTATATCTTTAACACCATCTATCCTGAGGTTTCCATTGGACAGCACCTCGACTACAATTGCTGTTACCGTAGCATTCAGATTACCAGCCCTCGTCGTAGTCCCTGTACCTTCAAATTTATTCCCACCTTTGAGCTGAAAATCTGAAGGCACCCCTGTTCCTGATTTAAAACCAAAGGTACTATCACTGGCACGTGATGTCTTGGTCTCAGCAGCCTTTGATGCCTGAGAAGACTCAGCAATTATAACAGTAACAATATCTCCTACTCTGCTTGCCTTTGTATCCTTAAATAAAAGGAGTCTGCTTTCCTCCTTAGGCCACAGAGACCCCTCTTCATAGAGAATCTTTGGTGGGTTTATCTCAGGCAGGGGTCTCGTTACCTTTCCCGCACACCCAATGGACAGAATATAGAAAACATAAGACAGAGAACAGAGAACAGAAAACAGGGTGGAGAAAGAAAATAATTTCTTATGGTTACTTCTACCCTCTGTCTTTTGTCCTCTGACTTCTAACTTCTGCGACCAATCCACTGGATGGGTTCCCCGGACTTCTGACTTCATATTACCCTCTCCTAAAACTCCACCTTTACTGTATGAGAATCAACCACCTTTGCATGAATTATCTTATTGGAAGATACATTCAGTACCTTCACCAATTCTCCTTTTCCCCCTTTTTCCTTCACAACCCCTCTTACAGTAACTCTGAGGACATCAGACTCTGCTACAATATTCACAACATCTCCCAGATTTACAACAGTTAATATCTCTACAGTATTCACAGTAATAAAATCCCCTTTTTTTATATCTACTCTTGCCTGTTTCCCAATAATATTTTCAGGTTCACCTACTATCTGGGATGTATCTCTATTAACTTCTCTGTCTTCTGTTTTTATATCTTTATCAGAAATAAGTTCACCTCTTTTTATAGAGCGTATTGCTACAACCGATGGCATGATAAATTTTAAATCCATTGTTGGATGTATCGTCTTCTGAATCTTTTCATTTTCCTTAAAGGTAATAGTGAGAGAGATACGACCTGTTGAACTGAGCGAACTATTGGAGCCGATTTCATATCGGAAATCAGGGGATGGCAGGAATACCCTTCCATCAAAATTTAAATTATCTATAATAACTCTGCCTTCATCTGTAACCTTCCTCTTTTCAATGAAATCCTGTATCATTGCTTTAAGCTGCTCTGGTGTAACCTCATAATATTTTCTCGATACATTGATTTGTGGAGGAGAGTTCAGCTCAATATCTTCAACACCCAGTCTTGCCCTCTTTATACATAACCTTAAAAAATCCTCTGTAATTATCTGCGACTCCCCCTGTGGCGGAGAAAAACCTATTACAATTTTTTTAAGTTTATCAACTATATCTCCCCTATTACCTTTTATCTCTGCAACATCTTTCAGATATATCATATTGCCTTCAACAGATGGTGTATTCATAACATTGATAGCAACCTTATTAAAAGGCTGAAGACCGAATGCTAAAGGCTGAAGAAAAAGAAGACAGAAGACAGAAGACAGAAGACAGAATAACAATTTTCTGACCTCTGGCTTCTGACTTCTAACTTCTGCGACCCATCCACCGGATGAGTTCCCCGGACTTCTGACTCTTAACTCATAACTCATAACTCATAACTCCTTATCGCTTCGTATTATTGGCAATCTGGAGCATCTCATCGGCTGTCTGAATTGCCTTTGAGTTTACCTCATATGCCCTCTGTGCAAGTATCATATTTGTCAATTCCTCTACGACGCTCACATTGGATATCTCAAGAAATCCCTGCTGAATAGTACCAAGTTCATTTGTACCAGGGTTTCCTGTCCTTGGGGTGCCTGATGCATCTGTCTGCATATAAAGGTTATTACCTAGGCCAGCTAACCCTGCAGGATTTAAAAAATTTGCAAGGGTAATAGTTCCAGCTATGGTCGGTGTTACTGATCCGGGACGCAGGACAGAGACTCTCCCCTGTTGATCAATTGATATACTCATTACATCATTTGGTATAGTGATAGTCGGTGTCATGGGAAAGCCATCAGATGTAACAAAACGGCCTGTGTTATCAACCTTAAAAGCACCTGCCCTTGTAAATGCTGTGGTTCCATCAGGTCTTAAAACCTGAAAAAATCCCTTCCCCTGAATAGCAAGATCAAGTTCGTTCTGGGTCTGCTGCATATCTCCCTCTATAAAAATCTTTGAAACAGCCGCCGGTTTTGTTCCTAGTCCCAGTTGAATACCAGTTGGTACCTGATCCCCTGTCTGGGATGTAGTACCTGGCAGCCTTAATGTCTGGTAGAGGAGGTCCTGAAAATCGGGTCTGCTCCTCTTATATCCTGTTGTGTTTACATTTGCAAGATTATTGGCTATTACATCTATATTCAACTGCTGTGCCTGCATCCCTGTCCCTGCTGTGTACATTGCCCTTATCATAAAAACCTCCTCATGAAATTGGGTATTGACTTTTTAGAGAATTTCTCTAAACTCTAAACACATAACCTAACTATGCTGCCCTGCCCACTTCATCCATCATCTTTGAATCAGAATCACTGAATGATTGAATAACCTTCTGATATGATTCATACCCCCGTATCACCTCTATCATTGAGGTCATTTCTTTAATAGTATTTATATTAGAC
>JACQQJ010000157.1 GCA_016207035.1 Nitrospinota bacterium
ATATTTTTTATCCTGTTTTATCCTGTATATCCTGTCTAAAATCAGGTCTTTGTTCATTCCGCCTGTATTTTTTCATTCCTTCCTGATAAAGGTCATTACCATAAATATCATTCACCACTATTGCCTGAAAATCCTCTACCTCCATCCGTCTTACTGCCTCTGTTCCTAAGTCTTCATATGCTATCATATTAACCTTTTTTATGCTCCTTGCAATCAGTGCCGCTGCACCGCCAATGGCTGCAAAATAGACACATTTGTATTTCCTCATCGCATCAATGACTTCCTTTGACCTTGCACCTTTTCCAATCATCCCCTTCATCCCCGCCTCCATCAGTCTCGGTGCATAGGGATCCATCCTCCCACTGGTAGTTGGACCTGCTGGACCAGTTACATAGCCTGGTCTTGCAGGCGCAGGTCCTACATAGTATATAATCTGCCCCCTTATATCAAAGGGCAGCTCCCTGCCATTATTCAGCAAATCCACAAGCCTCTTGTGGGCCGCATCTCTGGCAGTATAAAGAGTGCCAGTTATTAATACCTGATCCCCGATCTTCAGTTTCTCTATAACATCATCAGTAAGGGGAGTTTTCAATCTAATAATTTCTGACATAGATTTGAAGAAAAATTATTTCTTAGAAATCAGAAATAGCCCTTTGCAAAAATACTGCTGCCTAATACCGAAAATCCACTTTAAGTTTTACAGAAACCTCATGCAATCTTTTATCAAATGTCCACAATGGCATTTCAGATAAGATGGCAGAAGCGAGCAAATGGATATCAATGTATCCTAATCCTTTCCCCATGAGGCGATAATCATCTATAAACCTCATAACTTCTTCATGCTCGGCATTGATTGCCATAGGGAGTGCTTGCAGGAGAGAAAGTATTTCCAATCTGTTTTTTAGATTTCCACAGGCGAGCTCACCAATTATGAATGGATGACAAATAACATGGTCATCATTTAACAGCATTTCAAGTCCGACATTCCCATCGCACAGATGAGATATCCAAACAGATGTGTCAACAAGAACTATATTAAACACCCTTTGGCCTTCTACGGGGGATTGCCTTCAAGGCTTTTTCCGTTCCTCCAAGCCTGGCAAGTCTTTTTCCACTCTCTCTCATTATCAATGCCTCAAGTCCCAGCCTGACAAGGGAAGTCTTTTCCCGAATACCAGTTAGTTTTTGGGCTTTGTTAAGCAATTCTTCCTCTATGTTCAGTGTCGTTCTCATAAATTCACTCCAAATTTAATATGTATTATTCATCTGTATTAGTATGTATTGACAAGATGTAATTGTCAACCTTATTTTTAGCGAATGCTTTTACTATCTCTCGTTCAGCAGTATTCAGATATTTTTCGTAATCTTGCATAAAATCCCTCTTTGTCATTCCGCACTTTCCTGTCCCAAGGAAAATGGGGAATGCGGAACCTTATATTTTTGGTGGGCAATACCCTCTATGTCTATCTCTTTTCTAAAGCCATCTGCAATACCTTGCATCCATTCTCATTCCCCATATTACAAGCCTTTTGGAAATCAGAAATAGCCCTGCTAATATTCCCTGATAGATAATATGCAACACCACGATTGTAGTGGGCTAAGGCATAATTCGGGTCTAAGGCATTTGCAAAGGTAAATGCCATTATTGCATCATCATAAAAACCAGTTTCTATACAAAGATAGCCAAATTTAAACCAATCCCCTGCTGTCACTTTGTAATCTATAATCCCTGCATCTTTTAATGCAATAACATTTTTTGAAGAAATCTTGTCTTTAATAAGGTTTATCGGCATTGTAAAATTAAGGTTCTGCGCATCTTTTACAATGAATGTCGCTATGCCTATAACCTCGCCATTTTTATTAAACACAGGACCACCGCTGCTCCCTTCTGGTACAGGTGCTGTTATCTGAAGAATCCTCCTTTCAGACGTAATCTCCCTTATCCCGCTCAATATGCCATCAGAGATGGTATTTTCAAGCCCTCCGGGACTGCTTATAACATAAACCTTTTCGCCGACATTAGCCTTGTATATATCTCCAATCTTTACTGACAAGAGCCCTTTAGCATCAGCCTTAAGTATAAACGGCATCGTTTTCTCTATCTATATGCAGAAACCCTTCAACTTTAAATATCGTATCGCCTGCCTTTATTACTATATCAGCTGCATTGCTTATGACATGGTAGTTTGTTACAACTGCACCATCTTCTCTTACAATAAAACCGCTCCCCTGACCTATTGGCTTGCCCTTACTGTCATACGAAATCATAACTACAACTGCCTTGTTGTTTTCCCTAAAAACCTTTTCAGCATTAGCAAAGGAGACAGCAGGGAAAAATAGAAATAATGCAAAAATGATGATTGTAAGGATGTGCTTCATATTCGCCTCCTTACTCCAAAGCAAAGCTAAAGCCTCGCACTACAAATCAGAAAAATTGAGTATATCCATCGTATCGTCCCTCATGCCCATTGCATAAATCCTATTCTTTGATAAAAAGCTTACAACATCTTCTGTGATATAAAGGGATGCAAATATCGGGACACTGCTTCCAATCTATCAACCCTTTCTCCCATTACTGGCATATCTATACCTCCTTCATAACATAGACTTCCCCCGCACATAAGGATTTATGTGCGGGGTCAGGCTGACACTCCGTGTTATTTACAATATTATCTCCTTATGCCTGCTTGCATGACATGATATATTAGCCGCTACAGGCAAGCTTGCAATATGACACTGGAATTTTTCAATATGAACTGCCATTGCGTAGAATCTCCCTCCGAAACCCTCTGGTCCCATCCCGAGGTCATTTATCTTTCTTAATATATCCTCCTCTATTTCTTTTAATACAGGGTCTTGATTAACTATACCAATAGGTCTTAAGAGCGCCTTTGTTGCAATCAGTGCAGCCATCTCAAGAGTGCCGCCAATCCCTACACCAACAATTACAGGTGGGCATGGATTTGAACCTGACTCAAGAACCCTCTGGATTACATACTTTTTAATCCCTTCAATACCATCAGCAGGTTTCAGCATTGTAACCCTGCTCATATTGCTGCTTCCTCCACCTTTAGGTGCACAGATAATCTTCAGTTTATCACCAGGGACAATATCATAATTAATTACAGCAGGTGTATTATCCCCTGTGTTCTTTCTTGTAAAGGCATCACAGATTGATTTTCTTAAATATCCATCCTTATACCCCTGTCTTACACCCTCATTGATTGCCTCTTTAAGAGAACCTCCTTCAATATGAACTTCCTGCCCAATATCTACAAAAAATACTGCGAAACCAGTGTCCTGACATATCGGTATCTTTTCATCCTTTGCTATGCTTGCATTCTTTATTAACGCCTTCAAAACTGCCTTGCCCACTGGAGACTCCTCCATTTCCAGACCTCTGTTAAATGCATGAAGCACATCCTCAGGGAGATCATAATTCGCATCCATGCAGAGGTTTTTCACCGCCTCAGTTATATCTTTAATATGAATATTACGCATAAAAATTTAGAACCTAAAATACAAAATTCAGAAGTTTTTATCTTAACTTCTAACTTCTGATTTCTGACTCTTAAGATATTCCACCAGCAGCCTCACACCCACACCAACAGCACCTTTTGGAATGTAAGGTTTGCCGTTATACTCCCAAACAGTCCCTGCTATATCAAGGTGAACCCATTTATAATTACTCGCAAATTTTTTCAAGAAAGCAGCAGCAGTAATTGTCCCTGCAGGTCTTCCCCCGACATTCTTTATATCTGCAATATCGCTCTTATTCTGCTCCTCATACTCTTCCCACAAAGGGAGCTCCCATACCCTCTCTCCGCTCTTTCCTCCAGCCTTTTTGACAACCTCAATTAAATCTTTATCATTTCCCATAATACCTGTCGCATGATGCCCGAGGGCGATTATTACCGCCCCTGTAAGTGTTGCCAGGTCAATCACTGCCTTTGGCTTATATCTCTCTGCATAGGCAAGGGCATCTGCAAGAATCATCCTACCCTCAGCATCAGTGCTTATAATCTCTATAGTCTTTCCTGACATGGATTTTACAACATCCCCTGGTTTGTCTGCCTTCCCGCTGGGGAGATTCTCCGTAGCTGGTATAAGGGATACTATATTTAGAGAAAGTTTTAAGTCTGCTGCTGCCTTTATAGCACATATTGCTGCAGCACCCCCTGCCATATCGTGCTTCATCTCCTCCATCTTTTCACTCGGTTTTAAAGATATTCCACCACTATCAAAGGTAATACCCTTTCCTACAAATATCACGGGTGGTTCCCCTCTCTTTCCACCATTGTATTCAAGGATTATAAATTTCGGTGGCTGGTCACTACCACTTGCAACTGCCAGCAATGCACCCATCTTCAGTTTTTCCATATCTGCCTTTTCGAGCACCTTACATTTAATCCCAGATTTTTTTGCTATCCCCTTTGCCTGCTCTGCAAGATATGTTGGGGTGGCTGTATTTGCAGGGTGATTTATCATATCCCTTGCGAGGTTTACAGCCTCTGAAATCTTTATTCCATCATTGAGTCCACTATTTACATCTTTATCTTCCCTCTCCACCAGAATTATAATTTCTTCTACCTTTTTTATCTCTTGCCGCTTTTCAGTTCTGTATTCTATAAAATCATAGAGAGAAAGGATTGCCCCTTCAGTAACTGCCTTTGAAATTTCATAACCCCCCTTTTCCCCCGTTTCTAATGGGGGGACTGAAGTGGAGTTAGCAAGGGTGGTGGAAAATCTCTTCAATCCTAAGTCCTTGAGTGCCTTACTTGAAGTCCCCGATGCCTGTCTCAGTCTTTCTATAGTAAATTCCTTTTCCTTTCCAAGTCCAACCAGTAAAACCCTTTCTGCCGGGATTCTCCTATCGGTATATATTAATCTTGTCTGATTTAGTTTTCCCTCAAAATCCTTTTCCTCAAAAATCTTTGATACCATGCCATTAAGTTTACGGTCAATAACCTTAACCAAACCCTCAGGTTCTTTGCTCTCGAATGAGCCTACTATAAGACAACCTGTCTTATGCCTTTCAATACCTTCCTTTTTTAGATATACCTTCATGATACCTCCTTTTAAAAATTTATGTGGCATCAAATCTTAGCCAAAGATACAGTGAATCTCTTAGGTAAG
This sequence comes from Nitrospinota bacterium, assembly GCA_016207035.1. GTDB lineage: Bacteria > Nitrospinota > Nitrospinia > UBA9942 > UBA9942 > JACQQJ01. Next base: position 5,137 of record JACQQJ010000157.1, read on the forward strand.
TAAATTGTAATCACCTGAAATGAAGTTAAATAATAAAATATAAATAATTTAATTTCAAGTAATTGTGTAACTGGATATTCTCCTAAATTTTCACTTAGATGAGGATAAGACACTGTAAATAATAAGCAAAATATGAATTAAGAAGAGGAAAGGGAGATTCTCCCTGGATATAATCTCTTTAGCCCTGAATCAAGTTCAGGGTCAAAGAGGAAATGGGGATCTCACAATAAAGAATGATAGCAAAATTACTGGTAGAACTAAAGGTTAGCTTATAAGATTTTAGGGAGACTTCAGTAATGGTTATTAGTTGATAATTGGGGCTTTTACTTCTCCGGTTAATTTGTTTGTTCCTGATTAATATTATACCATGAATAAGGCATATTTTATAAGGGTTTTCAGTTTTTACTTGTTTTTTTCACCTTTTTACTTATAACTAACTCATGCGTAATTTGGCAATACTGTCAAATTTTATACTCAATTCCATTAGTCAAATATATAGTTTAATGGGTTGACTGGGATACCCTTCATAAACACTTCGTAATGAAGGTGTGGACCAGTGCTTCTGCCGGTATTCCCAACTTCGGCAACCACCTGCCCTCTTTTTACCATGTCCCCCATATTCACCAGTATCCTTGCATTATGTCCATACCTTGTTACCACACCATATCCATGGTCTATCTCCAGAATATTCCCATAACTAATATCATTCCCTACCCTTACAATTATTCCATCTGCTGGCGATATTACTGGAGCATTCATCCTCGTTGCCACATCTATGCCGTCATGCACTTCCTTCATGTTTGTAAATGGTGATACCCTGTATCCAAATCCACTCGTCACCCAGCCCCTTACAGGCCAGATAGAGGGAGTAGATGATAAGAGTGATTCCTGCCCTTTGAAAAATTCATCCAGTTCCTGAAAGCTTATCTCCTGAAATTTTGCCTGATTATTAAGTTCATCAATATCTTTTTCCAGTTCTTCAATTACATCTTCACCGTTACTGGGTAGTATAGGGTCATATATATCAATCTTTTCATGATTAGGTCCTCCTACACCCCATTTCTGAACCGATGAGCCATCCCTTTCTAACGATGTTATTACCCTGAGCTTCTTATCAAATTTCTCAAGCCTTGCCATCTGCTGTTCAAAGTCCTTAACCTTATGAACAAACTGTCGAATCTGAAGCCCCTGCTCCCTTGTCTCCTTCCTTAAACCCTGCAATTCTATTACATCTCTGCTCAATTCTATATAGCGGTATATTAAGAATATTGATAAGACAAATATGACCCCTATGAGGGCAAAAAATCCCTTAACGGCATATTTTGGCAAACTAAAATGTCTGAATCTCCCCGCAATATTATCTGCAAACATTAAATAAAATCTTTCTTTCATAATACACTCTTCGGTAAAAATATTATTAAAATTAAATTTATTTACATTTGGAAGTATGCAATTATTATGCCTGCTGGAATGACCTATAACTGATTTAAAAGCAAAGGGTAATAAAAAGAAGGTAATGTTATTGGATTGTATTGGTATAATTATTTATACTGCTGTAAGGTTTAGTATACTATTTATTCTTTATTCCTGCTCATTATAGACTAAAGTGGAAAAGGGAACTGAACAAGGGGACGGTTGGCTCTCCCCTTTATTTTACCCTCCTTGTTCATATTTTTTTACAGCATAAACCATTCCATCCGACTCTATCTCTATCATCCCATCCCAGTCTGTGCGGTATATTTTAACCCCTTTATCTCTGTATCTCGACAAGACCTTTTTACTCGGATGCCTGAAGGGATTGTTGTACCCCACCGAAAATACAGCAACCTCAGGGCTAACAGCTCTTATAAACTCCTCTGTGCTTGAAGAATTACTTCCGTGATGTGGAACTTTTATAATAGTAGATTTTAACCACACCTTACCCCCCTCCTTATGAAAGAGGGGAGAGGGGAGGCCATTTTCTATTTGTCCTACAAGAAATCTTTCTGCCTCCTTTTCTATATCACCTGTAAAGAGGATAGAAAAATTACCATAGGTAATCTTTATAACTATTGAGAGGTTATTATCATGCCCCCTTGAGTATTGAGTATAGAGGTTTGAATTTTGAGGTTTTCCTCTAAACTCTAAACTCCTAACTCCAAACTGATTTAAGGGGTGCAGTATATCCACCTGAATCCCCTCATCAACCTTTATTGTATCCCCTGTTTGTAAGACCTTGTAAGGGATATTTTTATCTCTGACGATTTTACGCAAATTAAAGAGGCTTAAATCCTTTGACTCCTGGCCATTATCATAATAGTTTTTGACAGTCATCTCATCTAAAATAAATAGAAGCCCTCCTACATGGTCACTATCAGGATGGGAACCAATAACATAATCTATTTTCGTAATACCAATATCCCATAGATAGGGAGCAACGACATTTCCACCAATATCAAAATCCCCCATTAATCCGCCACCATCTATGAGCATGGTTTTTCCATTGGGGAATCGAATCAATGAAGACTCTCCCTGTCCTACATCAATAAAGATTATCTTAAGTGAGTCCGGGGTACGGAGTGCAGAGTTTGAAATGAGAATTCTAAACCCAACAGATATTATTAAAAACAGACAAATGGTCATAGTTCCGATCTTTATTAATTTATGTCTCGTAAAATTTAATACCCCTGATAAAAGAAGGTAAATCATTATTACAGTGATAGTGTAAGGGGTCTGGACCCTCATTGAGTAATATGGGATACTGGTGAACCGCCTTGCTATCTCCATGAGAAGGAAGGTTAAGAATACAGGTATCTCTATTAAAAGAGAGGCAATCTGCTTACGGATGATTGATAGCATTGAAAATATCAGTGTAAGAGGGACTATAAGGGATGATAGGGGGATTGCAATGATATTTACAATCAATCCAATAATTGAGATTAGATTAAAGTGATATTCAATTATCGGGAATGTCCCGAGTGTGGCAAAGAAAGAGGAGACGATATAATTGTATACCCATCGGTGTCTTAAGGAAAAACTTTTCACTGGATTTTTTAGAATGGCATTTTCTTGATTTCTGGAGGAACATGAAAGTAAATCCGGAAGCCTCAAAAAACCGTAAGCTATAGATAGCACTGCCATAAAGGATAGCTGAAATCCTGCATTGAAGAGTGATGGGGGATGCCATATTAAAATAATGAGTGCAGCAATGGATAAGGTATTAAATATATTACCCTCTCTCTGCAGGGTAATTGATAATAGATATACAACTGCCATTATGGTGGCCCTTAATGATGAAGGGCTCTCTCCAACCAAGATTGAGTAATATAAAACAGGGAAAACAGTAAAAAATGCTGCAAATCTCTGAAC
>JACQQJ010000155.1 GCA_016207035.1 Nitrospinota bacterium
AATGATAATAAAAAAATTTTAATGAGGTGACACAATGGATTTATTTAAAAAGGCAAAAGGGATAATGACGAAAAATAATTTTATTACTACCGGTCCAGAGGCAAGGGTAGAAAGTATTGCAATAGCCCTGATAAGCGGAGAGGTGAGTGGCCTTCCGGTAATAAATAACGATAATAAGGTTGTAGGTGTAATTACAGAGTTTGATATTATAAGGGCAATAAAAGCGGGGAAGAATATAAGGAATTTAACTGCAGAAGATATAATGACAAAAAATCCTATTACTGTTAATGAGGATACACCGGTAAACGAAATAGTAGATATATTAGAGACAAAAAATATTATCCGGGTTCCAGTTGTAGATAAATACAGCAAGTTAATTGGTATTGTATCAAGGAGGGATATTTTAAAAGGGGTTACAGAGATTGAGGGTGCACCTCAGATATGGTTTTAGATAATTTTAGTGAATTATACAATAAATAAAAGGGGAGGGTAATAATGGGGAAGAAGATATTTTATATACTTGCTTTTTTGATTTTAATGAGTGCATTCTTTCAAATATCATTTGTCTATGCTGCACAGGGAGATAAAGAGGCTGGGAAGAAGATTTATGAACAGAGATGCTGGTGGTGCCATGGTGAAAAAGGAGAAGGGGATGGCCCTGCTGCAAATTTTTTAAATCCCCGTCCCAGAGATTTCACACTTGGTGTGTATAAATATAAAACCTCCCCTCCAGGTCAGGTTGCACTGGATGAGGATTTGTTCAGGAGGATAAGTGAGGGTTTGCCTGGTACATCCATGCCGGCCTGGGGTGATGTATTATCTGAGAAAGATAGGTGGGATCTGGTGTCACATATCAAGACCTTTACAGATATTTTTGAAACGGAGAAGGCATCAGGTCCAATAGAAGCTAATAACCCAATTTCTTCATCAGAGGATAGTATCAATAAGGGTAAAGAGGTTTTTAAAAAGGCGAAGTGCTATGAGTGCCATGGGGATAATGGTAGAGGGGATGGAATAAAGAAGTTGAAAGATGACTGGGGTTTTAGAGAATGGCCCAGGAATCTGGCAAAGCCATGGACATTCAGGGGTGGGACTGAGCCAAAGGATATATTTCATAGGGTATCAACAGGTATTCCGGGGACTCAGATGCCGGCATTTGCTGACCCGAAGAGTGAGACTAAATTATCTGATGAGGAACGCTGGCATGTGGTTAATTTTGTAAAGTCCCTTGAGGATAATACGAGAAAGATTAAAGAGGGTGAGATAGTTATAAAGGGAATATTTATGGAAGGGGATTTACCTCAGGATGTAAATGCACCTGAATGGAATAACGCACCTTCGACAGCATTTTTTATGATCCCGCAGATTATTGCAAAGGAGAGATTTTTTACACCCACGAACGATGGAATTACTGTAAGGGCACTTTTTAATGCTAAAGAGATAGCATTTTTATTAGAATGGGATGATAGGACAAAGAGCGTACCTGGAGACTCAGAGGCTGAGAAGCTATCTGAAGGAGAGGTATTTGAGGATGCAGTGGCTATGCAATTACCAGTCACAATTCCAACAGCCTTACAGAAACCATATTTTGGTCATGGAGACAAAGAAATGGGTGTAAATATGTGGTATTGGAGTAGTGGAAATACATCTGGTAACCAAACAGTAAAGGTTTTGGATTCAAGTGGTGTAGGTTCGGGAAAGGCGAGGGCTGTTGATAAGACAGATGTAAAGGGTAAAGGGGAGTATAAGGCAGGGACATGGAAAGTAATATTAAGGAGGAGCCTCACAACTTCAAATGCAAAGGATGACCTACAATTTGAACTTGGGAAATTCACTCCAGTTGGATTTGCAAGCTGGGATGGTTCAAATGGAGAGAAGGGTTCCAAGCATATAATGACAACATGGTACTGGCTACTGTTAGAGCCAAAGGCGGGGAGTAAGGTTTATACATATCCTGCTGCTGCTATAATTGTTCTTGTAGCAGGGCAATTATGGTTTGCGAATAGTATGAGAAAGAATTTTGAAAACAGGAGGTGATGGGAATAGTTTATAGAGAAAAATATACTGGGTAATCTTAATCATTTTGTTGTGGGTGTAATTTTCAAAATATTTCATGGAAACTCATAAGGAGGTTAAAATAGATGAGGGTATTAAAATTTATAATAAGTTTATTGTTATTTGCTCTATTTTTAACAATAGGGATTGATGAATCATCAGCTCTACATTACAAAGAGGTTATAGATAAGAAAAAGTGTGGTAGTTGTCATAAATTTGAGGGGCCACCGGATAAGACAATAGCTGAGGTATTAAAGAGAAAGGCGCCAGACCTCTTTTATGCAGGGAGCAAATTTAAAGAGGAATGGCTTACGAGTTTCCTTCAGAAACCGACCATGATAAGACCTGCAGGAGTAATTTATGTAAATAATATTACTGGGGATAAAAAGGATGAGATAAAGGATGTAAAGCCATGTCCAACTGATCTATCAAAGGAAGAGGCGGTTGCTGTTGCTACCTATCTCATGACCCTTAAAAATCCCGATATGAAAACAGGGTTTAAAGTCGATGAGAAATTCTCAAAGGCAAAGGCAAAGATATTATTTACTCAAAAGGAGGCATGTAATGGCTGTCATAGGATGAAACCTGAAGAGGGAGGTATCTCATGCCCAACACTCTACAATGCCGGCCAGAGATTAAATCCAGACTGGGTATTTGATTTTATTAGGGACCCACATAAATGGGATCCGAAGATCTGGATGCCGAGGCGTATAACTGAGGATTCTGATGCAGCCCTTCTTACAAACTTTATTGCATCTATGAAATAGGCATACTATTCAGGGAAACTTAGGTATGTAAATTTTATTCCTTAATTTATCAGGAGGTGAGAACGAATGAAAAAAATGGGTATATTCCTGGCTTTTTTATTTTTGGGATTAATGATTGAAACTTTTGCAATAGCACATGAGACAGCAGAAGATAATTATAAAATGTACTGTTTTCAGTGTCATGGTTCAAGGGGGAATGGAACAGGTATCAATGCCCCTTTTCTTACTGTAGCACCGAGAGATCATACAAATACTACCGAAATGAAAAAACTTACAGATGAGAGTATGTTTACTGCTATTAAAGAGGGTGGTGTTGCTGTCAGTAAATCCTCCTTTATGCCGCCGTGGAAAAGCATACTAACTGACGATGAAATTAAGGATATGGTAAAGCATCTACATAAACTCTGCAAATGCTGATAAAAAGCCTTGAGTTTTGGTTATTTTGGATGAAAGCTTGAAACTACTAAAAGGGGGGTGAAAATTCACCCCCCTTTTTTTATAAAATAACCTGCTGCCGAAAAAGATATAAAAGGTTGTTAATGCCTTTTATCAGCCATTCAATATCTTCACTCCACCCTTTCAAAGTGATAGAATATTAA
>JACQQJ010000154.1 GCA_016207035.1 Nitrospinota bacterium
TGCTTGAGGAAGAGGTGAGGCTTAAAAAGGATTTGAATGAGAGAAACGAGGTATACAGAAATGAACAGATACAGATAATTGACTCTGAACTATTAAGAAAAAAGATTGAGTCTGAATCTCTTTTGAATGAAAAGACCCAAAGGATTAAGGATGGGATTGAGAGGTATGAAATTGAAATGAAAGAGGGTCTGAAATTAAAAATGGAAGAAGAGGAGAAAAATAGACGAGAAGATATTGAAAGGGTTATAAAAATCGAGTTTGATCAGAAAAAGATGGAGCTTGTTCATGAAATAGAACTGGAACGGCAAAGAAAAAAGGACGAGACTGAATACATATTGAATGTTGAGAGAAATGAACAATTAAGTAAATTTGAATCTGAATTGAATTTAAAAAAAGAAACTATGATCAAAGAATTGAACGAGAAGATAAGCAAAGAGAGTGAAGGGATGAAAAAAAGCCTTTTAGATGATATGGCTGTGAGAAGGATAGAGATGGAGAAACAGGTTGAAGAGGATAGGAAGAGGAGATTTGAAAATATAACTACAGATATAGAAAAGGAGAAGTCTTTAAGGTTGTTTTCTTTTCAGGAGAAAATGGAAAATGCAGAAAGGGAGGTCATGCAGGATATAGAGAGGAGGCTATCCATTGAGGAAGAGAAGATAATGGTGGTTCTGGAAAATAAAATGAGGGAGGAAGAGAAAAGAAGGATAGAGATTTTGGAAAGCATAATGAATGAGGAGAGAAGAATCAGGGTTGAGTTGTTATCAAAAGAGATAGAAGTTAAAAGGGAGGAAGTGGGGAGGAATTTAATTAAGGGTATTGAGATTGAGAGACAGAAAATGCTTAACCAATTAGAAGAAGAGGTAGAACAAGAGAAAGAAAAAAGGGTTTCTCTTGTTCAAAAGGAGGTGGAGTTGTTTTTGTCTGAAAGATTAAAAGAGATAGATACAAGGGTTAAAGATGAGGAGGTAAGGTTAAGAGAGGTAATAAATGTCAGGATTATGACAGATGAGATTTCAAAGAGGAGGATTCTTGATATTGTAATGACTGAAGAGAGGAGAAAAAAGGAAAATGAAATAAGGGAGGGCTTAAATAAGGAACGGGATGCAGCTTTGGAAGGTCTTACGATTGAAATAAAGAGAGAAAAGGAAAAAAGGTATAAGGATTTAGAAAATGAATTTAAGTTAGAGAGGGAGAAGAGATTGAAGAGTCTTGTCTCTTCATTAAGTGAGGAGATAAGTAAGAGGAGGAGGGAAATGGAATTTGAGTTGGAAAATGAGAAGATAGAACTTTTGAAAAGGTTAGATACAGAAATTGCGGAAGAGAGACTGAATAAAAGAAAGAAAATGGAGGCAGAGTTAGACGATGAGGAGAAGAGGAGAAATCAGGCAATCAAAAGCCGTTGTGAACAGGAGTTTAAAAAACTCAAAGAATGGTTAAATTTTGAAATTGAAAAGGAGCGAATAGAATTAAAGAGTAAATTGGAAGATGAAATAAGGGAGGAGAAAAAAAAGAGGATGGAGAATATCGATGCTACTCTGTATAATAATCAAAAAAACTACATTGAATCAGCTTTTGATGAAGTAGTGAAAATATAAGGTAAGTGCAGTTGCGGTCCTGTAATCTAAAAACTATTTTCATTGTCCCTTCCTCGCTTAACAACTGTCTTGTATCTCTATCGTGCATTCTTGTTTTTCACTCGAAAATACCTTTTTGCCACGAAGAACACGAAGGTTACGAAGAACACAAAAAAAATTATTGTTTTTAAATTCTCTGTGAGCTTCGTGTCCTTCGTGGTAGAATTTTCATCTTTCTTTGTAAGCCTTGAGATTGTCGAAAGGCTCCACAGGTTTCATTCATTCTGTTGTTAGGCAGGGTCAAGAATACAGACTTAAATTTTAAACAGAAACTATGAAAAATGTCTTTATCTATGCAGATGGTGCATGTAGAGGAAACCCTGGTCCTGGTGGGTATGGGGTTATTTTAAAATTTAATGACAGTATAAAAAAGTTAAAGGGTGCCATGAAAAAAACGACCAACAATAAGATGGAGATGACTGCGGCAATTGAAGGATTAAAAGCATTAAAAGAGCCGTGCCATGTTACGCTCATTTCAGATTCAAATTACCTTGTACAGGGGATGAATAGATGGATTCATGTGTGGTTGAAGAAAGGATGGTGGACATACAATAAAATGCCGGTAAAAAACAGGGAATTGTGGGAGGAATTAGTTAATCTTTCAAAACAACATAAAATCAAATGGAAATGGATAAGAGGGCACTGCAATCACCCTGAAAATGAAATGGCTGACAGATTGGCAAATGAGGCAATTGATGAACTCGCCTGAAGTAATTAATACCATCTTACAAATTTGTCTATCTCAACCCTGTCACTTCTATAGGTGTTTATTAATGCCTCACTATCTGGGAATCCTATTGATATACCAAGTACCAATCTTTTTGATTCAGGGATATTGAGATGTTTTTTTATGATATGCGGATAATCTGTTAAAGATGCCTGAGGGCATGTCCCCAATCCAAATTCAAGGGCAGAGATCATTATATTCTGGGCAAACATACCGGTATCTAAAATAGACCATTCTCCAAGACATTTATCTATAAAGATAAATAAGGCAACAGGTGCGCCATAAAACTTAAAATTCAAAAACCTTAAATCCTTTTTCTTTCTATCATCGCTTCTCTCAATTCCAAGAACCTCACATCTCCTCGCACTATGTTCTTTTGCCCTCTTATCCAATTCCTCGGGCCAGGATGATTGTTTTTGTATTTCAGGTGAAATAGGTGTATTCAATGATGCAGCAGTAAAGAGTTCCCGGCTTAAGTCATCCTTTATTTTCCCACTCACAACTGCCACCTCCCATGGCTGAGTATTTGTATAAGAAGGACTCCTGCTTGCAGCATTTAAAATATTCTTTACTATATCATCCGGAATCGGGTCAGGTTTAAATGCCCTGATACTTCTCCTATTTTCTATTGCCTCAAGTATATTCATGTATAAGAAATTATAAAAAAGGGTTGCAGATGACACCCCCGTAGATAAAACTTATGTGAGGGGCTGTCAACTCTGCAAATCTGTGTCCTATAAATTACATCATGCTTTATTAATGTGTCAAATGAAATAATTGATTTGGTTTTTTGATTATGTTAAAAATATTTTATGGGTAACAGGATAATTAAACTTCCAGAGGAATTAGCAAATTGTATAGCTGCCGGTGAGGTAGTTGATAGACCAGCATCTGTAGTAAAGGAACTCATAGAAAACTCAATAGATGCCAATGCAAGCACTATTGCAATAGATGTAAAAGATAGCGGAAAGAGGTATATACGGGTGACAGACGATGGGATCGGTATGCAGAGAGATGACGCAATCCTGTCATTTGAGAGATACGCAACCAGCAAAATAAAGACCTATGAGGACCTTCACGCTATCACAACCCTTGGATTCAGGGGGGAGGCGCTTCCAAGTATTGCATCAGTTTCTCAAGTAAGGATATTGACCTATTATGATGGAGATAATGCAGGAACTGAAATAGAACTGGATAAAGGGACAATAAAGTCTGTAAAAGATTCACCACCTATGAAAGGGACATCTATTGAGGTCAGAGACTTATTTTTAAATATACCTGCCCGATTGAAATTTCTGAAATCTGATACTACTGAACTATTACATATAATAGAAGCAGTAACACAAAATTCTTTATGTTATCCACAGATAAAGTTCGGATTAGCAGTGAATAAAACAAGCTATATAAATAGCAACTATAAAAAAGTAATCGATACACCTTTAACACATAATACTATTGACAGAATAGCATCGATTTTTGGCTCTGATGTAATAAAAAAACTTTTACTATTCACTGAAGAAAATCATTTCATGAAACTAAAAGGTTATGTTTCTAAACCCGGTGGACATTTCTCAAATAAGCGTCTCCAATATATATTTGTTAACAATCGTTATATACGAGATCGGACTATAAATCATGCAGTCTATGAGGCATTTAAAACAACCCTGCCGAGAGATAGTCATCCTGCATATTTTATTTTTTTGGATATAGACCCTCGGATGGTTGATGTAAATGTCCATCCTGCAAAGGGAGAGGTAAAATTTGCACAACAGAGAGAAGTGCACGATTTTGTAAAGGATGCTGTTACAAGGAGTCAGAAACCGAAGGCCATGAGTCAGATTTCAGAAGAAGAGATTTTTTTCCACTCAAAGCACAATACCCATGAACCACAACCTGTTTGTAAATACACGGTTAAAGAGATGTCAGGGGCGTATGTTCAGGTCCATGATGAACTAATAGGCTCAGAGTTTAAGGATTTGGCAGTTAGCTCCATAACTCCAGAGATACCAGACTCTATGAACTCTCTCTTAACCCCTGAAACAGTCTCTGTCCTTTCGCAATGTAAACCTGTCGGACAGATATTTAACTCTTTTATAATTGTTGAGAGTATTGAAAAAATTATTTTTATAGACCAGCATACTGCCCATGAGAGAATTTTATATGAAATATTTCTGAATAAAATAAAGGATTCAAAAATAGAAGTTCAAAACCTTTTGTTACCCATAAACATTGAGATGTCGGGTAAGGAATCTATTGTTCTGCAATCGCGACTTGACAGTTTTAAACAGTTGGGGTTTGATATAGAGTTCTTTGGAGGAAACAGTTTTATCATAAGATCAGTTCCATCTATTCTTTCACGGGATGACTGTGAAGAGATTGTAAAGGATATTCTTGATAAATTAGTTTCGTACCAGGAAGATACCCCTTTTGATAAGATTGTTCAAAACATAATTTTAATAATGGCATGCAGAGGTGCTGTTAAGGCAAATCAGAAACTGAGTTTAGAAGAAATGGAGCATTTACTGAGGGATTTGAAAAATACTAACAGACCTTTCACATGTCCTCATGGCAGACCAACCGCCCTGGCTATAGAGAAGAAACTATTAATGAAGGGATTTTTAAGGAGGTAAGCCACTTTTAGCTACTAAGATACATAGGGGTAGTCATAAGGATTATTATTTAATCGTGATTTTTCAGTGTCATTGTGGCTGAATAGTTAAGGAGGGAGTAAATGTTAAATAAAGATATGAAAGAATGTCTTACCTTTGATGATGTCTTTCTGCTTCCAGGGAGGTCATCTGTACTCCCAAAGGATGTTGATATTTCAACCTCTGTTACGAAAAAGATAAAGCTTAACAGCCCATTGATCAGTGCACCAATGGATACTGTGACAGAGGCAGGTCTGGCTATTGCCCTTGCTCAGGAAGGTGGTATTGGCATTATACATAAAAATCTTTCCATAGAAGAGCAGGTTATTGAGGTTGATAAAGTAAAGAGGTCTGTCAGCGGCATGATAGTTGACCCGATTACTATGTCTCCGGATCAGAGTATAAGCAAAGCCCTTGATGTAATGAAAAAATATGAGATTTCAGGTATACCGATTACGAGAGGGGAAAAACTGGTTGGCATCCTTACCAATAGGGATTTGAGGTTTGAAACAGATTTGAGTAAAAAGATATCAGAACTCATGACAAAAGAAGACCTAATCACTGTACCTGTAGGCACTACTTTGGAGCAATCAAAAGAGCTTTTACATAAGAACAGGATTGAGAAATTATTGGTAGTAGATGAAAAAGGGAATTTAAAAGGACTTATTACAATAAAGGATATTGAAAAAAGCAGGAAATATCCTTTTGCCACTAAGGATAACCTTGGAAGATTAGTGGTAGGGGCAGCTGTAGGGATATCGGGTGATAGAAGAGAGAGAGTTAAGGCTCTTATCAAAGCTGGTATAGATGTAATTGTTGTAGACACAGCCCACGGCCATTCAGAATATGTATTGAAGGTTATTGAATCAATTAAGGGAGAGTACCCGGATATTGATGTGATTGGTGGAAATGTTGCGACTTCCGAAGGGACAGAGGATTTAATAAAGGCAGGTGTTGATGCAGTAAAGGTAGGGATAGGACCTGGTTCTATATGCACAACCCGCATTATATCAGGTGTTGGAGTTCCGCAGATAACTGCTATTGCTGAATGTTCAAGGACGGCAGATAAATATAATATACCTGTTATTGCAGATGGCGGAATAAAATATTCTGGAGATATAACAAAGGCAATTGCTGCAGGTGCAAGCAGTGTGATGATCGGGAGCATCTTTGCCGGGACAGAGGAAAGCCCTGGAGAAAAGATACTCTATCAGGGGAGGAGTTATAAGGAGTATAGGGGAATGGGATCTATCGGTGCAATGACAGAAGGGAGTTCAGACAGGTATTTTCAGGATATGGAGTTTACCGAGACAAAACTTGTTCCTGAGGGTGTTGAGGGAAGGATACCCTATAAAGGATTACTCTCTTTTACTGTCCATCAACTGCTCGGAGGACTCAGGGCTGGTATGGGGTATTGTGGCTGTAAGAATATAGAAGAATTGAGAAAAAATACAAAATTTATAAAAATAACACAATCAGGGTTAAGGGAAAGCCATGTTCACGATGTTATAATAACAAAAGAGTCACCGAATTATAAGATTGAGTAAAATAAAATCACAGCCAGACACAGACTTTTCAAACCGTTTAAGCCGTTTAAACTGTTTGGACTATTTTTAATGAGTCAGCGAAAGTCTGAAGCTAATCTAAGTTACATCATATTGCAGCTTCCCCCTCTACAGGGTGGATAACCACCAGGGGGTGTATAATTACAGCTTCCTGTATCGCAGGAATCAATACTTTCCGAAGGAGCCATGGCTGCAAATGATGACATGAGCTTTTCTATTTTGTTTGAACTGCACTTTGGACAGATAGCCGTTTCCATTTTTGACGATAGGTGCATTATTTCAAATCTGTTGCTGCATTGAGAACAAATATATTCATATATTGGCATATAAACCTCCCCTCATAATAATCTGTTATAAATAATTTACCATATTTTAATTCCATTATCAAAATTCATTTTAAAATAGTGGCTATGTCTGTTATTATAAAAATTATGAGAGATATACATAATGAAAAGATATTAATCCTTGACTTTGGCTCCCAGTATACCCAACTGATCGCAAGGAGGGTCAGGGAATGTGGGGTATATAGCGAGATAGTTCCCTTTGATACAGAAAAAGAAATCATTAAAGAAAATAATCTTAAAGGAATAATTCTTTCAGGGGGCCCATCAAGCGTTTATATACCGGATGCACCTATTGTAGATAAGAAAATCTTTGAATTTGGAGTTCCTGTCTTAGGCATCTGTTACGGTATGCAATTAATGGCCCATCTTTTTGGTGGTTGTGTATCAAAGGCTGCCAAGAGGGAGTATGGAAGGGCAGAGCTCATAATTGATGATGATTCTGATATTTTTAAAAATATAACATTGGACTCCACACATCGAACTCCGAACTCAATAACCGTCTGGATGAGTCATGGTGACAGAATAGAAAAGATGCCGGATAGATTTGTTCCTATCGCCCATACGGATAACTCCTCCATTGCATCTATGAAAAGTAAGGATTCGAGACTGTTTGGTTTACAATTTCACCCTGAGGTGGTTCATACACCACATGGTATAGAGGTCTTTAAGAATTTCATTTATAATATCTGCCACTGTTCCCCCACATGGACGATGGCTTCATTTATAGAGTATTCTGTAGAGGATATCCGTAAGAGGGTAGGGGAGAAAAGGGTAATGTGTGCCTTAAGCGGAGGGGTTGATTCATCAGTTACAGCAGTTTTAATACACAGGGCTATAGGTGATAGGCTTACCTGCGTTTTTGTGAATAATGGGCTTTTGAGAAAGGATGAGGCAGAGAAGGTTGTATCCGCATTCAGGGATAATTTTCATATAAATTTGGTCTATGTAGATGCTGAAGACAGATTTTTAAATAAATTAAGGGGGGTTACCGATCCAGAAGAGAAAAGGAGAATTATTGGAAGGGAGTTCATTGCTGTATTTGAAGAGGAATCAGAGAGGATAGGAGGATTTGATTTTCTTGCACAGGGTACACTCTATCCGGATGTAATTGAAAGTGTCTCTTTTAAGGGTCCTTCAGCAACTATAAAGACCCATCATAATGTAGGAGGGCTCCCTGCAGATATGGAATTTGAGCTCATTGAACCTTTAAGGGAATTGTTCAAAGATGAAGTAAGATTACTTGGAAAGGAATTAAATATACCAGATGAGATTTTATGGCGGCAGCCTTTTCCAGGACCAGGACTTGCGATAAGGATTCTTGGTGAAGTGACAAAGGAAAGACTTGTTATGATTAAAGAAGCTGATGCCATAATACTCGAAGAGATAAAGAGGGTGGGTTTGTATAGAGATGTATGGCAGTCATTTGCAGTGCTTTTACCTGTCAAGACTGTAGGTGTTATGGGGGATGAAAGGACATATGAACATGTAATTGGGCTGAGGGCTGTAACCAGCAAAGATGGTATGACAGCAGACTGGGTAAAGCTACCTTATGATTTATTGGGTACTATTTCAAATCGTATAATCAATGAAGTAAAAGGGATAAACAGGGTTGTATATGATATAAGCTCAAAGCCACCGAGTACTATAGAATGGGAATAGGAATGTAAATAATGCTATAATAGTAAAAATAACCATAACCAAATATCAATTCCGAATACCAAATAATCATTAATAAGCAAAGTCACCATTACCAAGTTTCAAGACATACTGTTTAACTATTGAGGCTTATCTGGTTATTGAGATTTGGTTAAGGGATTTAAGAGAGGAGGACTTATGTCAAATACCAAGTATGGAAACAGATTTCAATGTTTTAAATGCGGATGTAAATTTTACGATCTCAGCAGGCCTAAGGCAATATGTCCAAAATGTGGGGCTGATCAGTCAGATGCACCGCGACATGACCATAAACAGGCTCAGGCAGCAAGTCAAAAGGCGCCAATAATTCCAGAGGAAGAATTATTAGAGGATATTATTCCTGAGGCAGAGGCAGGGGAAGAAGAGGAACTTAAGCTGGATGAGGATATCCCATTAGAAATAGATGAAGAGGAAACCGATCTCGAGGGGTAATATGGTTAAAAATGTTCGGGAGTTAAGTCTTTAACCCCCTCAACTCCTCAACCTGCATACCCTTTTTAAAATTATGCATCACTCAGAATTTGTGCATTTACATCTCCATACCCAATATAGTTTATTGGATGGTGCAATTCGTCTGGAACCCTTATTTATAAAGGCAAATGAATATAAGATGCCATCCCTTGCTATAACAGACCATGGAAATATGTTTGGTGCAGTGGATTTTTATCTGACTGCAAAAAAATACGGTATTAAACCTATTATTGGCTGTGAGGTCTATGTGGCACCTGAGAGCAGATTCGAAAAAACTTCCCAGGAGGGTATTACAGACAGCTCATTCCACCTCATACTCTTAGTAAAGAATGCTGTCGGGTACAGGAATTTAGTATCACTGGTAAGTGCAGGCTACTTAGAAGGTTTCTATTACAAACCCCGTATAGATAAGGAGCTGCTCTCACAACATGCTGAGGGATTAATTGCCTTGAGCAGTTGTATGAAAGGGGAGATTCAGAGGCTTCTCTTAAAAGGTCAGAAGGAGAATGCATATAAGTCTGCCTCATTATATAAAGAAATAATGGGTGAGAGAAAATTTTATCTTGAAATTCAGGATCAGAATATACCTGAACAGAAAGGCATCAATAGGGATATAATTGATATAGCCCGAAGACTTTCCATACCTTTAGTAGCGACTAATGATTGCCATTACATAGATAAAAGGGATGCTGATGCGCATGAAGTTCTCCTCTGCATTCAGACAGGGAAGACAATCAGTGACCCAAAGCGGATGAAATTTTCCACAGACCAGTTTTATTTTAAATCACCCCAGGAAATGAAGCTAATCTTCAAAGAACTTCCCGATGCTATTTCAAACACTGTGGCTATAGCAGAAGGATGTAATCTGGATTTGAGTTTTGATAAGATCCATCTCCCGCACTATGATGTTCCTTCTGATTATACCCTTGATGGCTACCTCCGGGATATGGCAACACATGGGTTAGAGAAGAGGCTTCAAAAGATACTGAAAGAAGGAGAGGCAGTAGACAGGGATGAGAAAAGAAGGCTCTATTTCCTCAGACTTGAAAATGAACTGAATATGATAAAGTCAATGGGGTATTCAGGATACTTCCTCATCGTGTGGGACTTCATAGATTACGCCCGTAGAAATGAGATACCTGTTGGCCCAGGAAGAGGGTCTGTTGCAGGGAGTTTAGTTGCCTATGCCTTACAGATTACTGACCTTGACCCGATAAAGTATGGTCTCTTATTTGAGAGATTTTTGAATCCCGAGAGAATAAGTATGCCAGATATAGATATAGACTTTTGCATGGAGCGGAGGGATGAGGTGATAAACTATGTAACGGAGAAATATGGAAATGTAGCACAGATAATAACCTTTGGCAGTATGAATGCAAAGGCAGTCATCAGGGATGTAGGGAGGGCACTCTCAATGCCCTATAGTGAGGTGGACAGGATAGCCAAATTGATTCCCAATAGACTCAATATCACACTGGATGATGCAATAAAAGAAGAGCCAAGATTGAAAGAAATAGAAAAGAAGGATGAAACAATAAGGAGACTTATCCATGTTGCGCGAAGGCTGGAAGGTCTTCCAAGACACGCATCCACCCATGCAGCTGGAATTGTTATATCACCAGCACCTCTTACAGATTTTACCCCCCTTTACAAAGGGAATAGAGGGGAGGTGACAACTCAATATAAGATGGAGGATATAGAAAAGCTCGGGCTCCTTAAAATGGACTTTCTTGGGCTGAGAACCCTTACCGTTATAAGGAATACGGAGGAACTTGTAGGGAAATCCCCCCAGGGGTATTTTTGTATAGAAAATATACCCTTGAATGATAGTGAAACCTATGAACTGTTAAGTAAGGGGTGCACTGTTGGTGTATTTCAATTGGAGAGTTCAGGTTTACGAGATATATTGAGGAAATTGAGACCAGAGGTCTTCGAAGATATTATAGCACTGGTAGCATTGTATCGGCCAGGACCTCTTGGCAGTGGAATGGTAGATGACTTCATTAATAGAAAACATGGTACAATCCCTATAAAAAATATAGTCCCTCAACTCGATAATATCTTAAGGGAGACCTATGGTGTTATACTCTATCAGGAACAGGTTATGGAGATTGCAAGCACGCTGAGTGGTTTTAGTTTAGGGGGTGCAGATACCCTGAGAAGGGCAATGGGCAAAAAGAAGCCTGAGGATATGGCACAGCAGAGGGAAAAATTTGTTCAGGGTGCAGTATACAAAGGTATACCAGAAGATAAGGCAGATAAGATATTTGACCTCATGGAGCATTTTGCCGGCTATGGATTTAACAAGTCTCACAGTGCAGCATATGCCCTCGTTGCCTATCAAACTGCCTATCTCAAGGCACACCACCCATTAGAATTTATGTCATCGCTGCTTACGAGCGAAATGGGAAATACCGATAAGGTTACGCAATACATTGTCGAGTGTAAGGATATGGGGATTCAGGTGCTTCCCCCTGACATCAATGAGAGCTTTAAAGATTTTACCGTAGTCTATGAAGGGGAAAGAGGGGCTATCCGTTTTGGTCTGGCTGCTGTAAAGAATGTTGGTGCAAATGCAGTAGAGTCAATATTAACGATGAGAGAAAAGAAAGGGAAATTTATTTCATTGTCAGATTTCTGCGAGAATGTGGATTTGAGGGTTGTAAATAGAAAGGTTATAGAGAGCCTTATAAAGTGTGGTGCTTTTGATAGTGTATCAAATTCTGTAGATAATTCCCCAAAGAGGCATAGGGCAAAAATGATGAATACTATTGACATAATTATGAATAAGGCACAGACTGTTCAAAGGGATAGGGAAAAGGGACAGTATAATATGTTTGAAAATTTCTTTTCAGGCGAGTTTAAGGATTCCTCTATACCCCCTTTGAGTAAAGGTGGGACAGGGGGGGATTTAGAATGGACAGAAAAAGAGCTCCTGTCGTTTGAAAGGGAGTCACTCGGTTTTTATATCTCAGGTCACCCTTTATCCCGATTTGAAAAAGAGATAAAATATTTTACCAATGTAAATACCCAGAATCTTCAGGAAGTAAAGAATGGGAAGGATATAAACATTGCAGGGATTATCAGCAGGTATAGATCACAGGTCACAAAAAAGGGGGATACGATGGCATTTGCCACCCTTGAAGACCTGCATGGCTCAGTAGAAATCATAATTTTTCCCGAGGCATACAAAACAGCATCAGTTCTTATAGAGGGTGATGAACCTGTATGGATTAAAGGGAGTATCAGTTCAGAGGAGACAGAAGTGAAGATAATTGCAGAAGAAGTTTTAACACTCTCAAATATACGGGAGAGACTCTCATCAAAAGTCCATATAAATCTTCAATCAGTTGGTCTCGAGAAGGATATAATAATTCGTCTGAAAGAAATTGTATCATTCAATAAAGGTAAGAACAGCATCTTTCTCCATCTGTTATTTCCTGATAAGAGTCAGATAAACATCAGTGTAGATAAAACCTTTCAGATTAATCCTGACGATTCCACAATTAAAGAGATTGAAAGGTTGTTTGGAGATAATTCAGTATATTTTGAATAAGTGAGTAGAGAGGATGCAGATTTCTGCAGATGACAGCCCCGCACATAAATTTTATGTGCGGGGCAGTATACATTATGGCAGGACAATATTTAGATTTTGAAGAACCTATAATAGAGCTTGAGAAAAAGATAGGAGAACTGAAATCTCTATCAAAAAACAACGGCATAGATTTTTCTCGAGAGATAAGGCGGTTACATAAAAAGGCGAATAGACTTAAAAAAAATCTTTTCACAAGTCTCACCAGATGGCAGAGAACTCAGTTTGCAAGACATCCTGCACGTCCCTATGCAACAGATTATATACATTTGATGATGAGGGATTTTATAGAACTCCATGGAGATAGATGTTATGGTGATTGTCATTCTATCGTAGGTGGGATTGCACTCCTGGAGGGTTGGAGTGTTTTTGTCATAGGCCATCAGAAAGGAAGGGATACGAAGGAGAAAATGTATAGAAACTTTGGTATGCCTCAACCAGAAGGGTATAGAAAATCCCTCCGCCTCATGAAACTTGCAGAGAAATTTAACAAACCTATTATAACTTTGCTTGATACCCCTGGTGCGTTTCCAGGCATTGGTGCAGAGGAGAGGGGACAGGCAGAGGCTATAGCGAGGAACCTTTTTGAGATGGCAGGCTTATCAGTTCCTATCATAGTTGTAGTGATAGGAGAAGGGGGTAGTGGTGGTGCATTGGCATTAGGTGTTGGAAATAGGGTATTGATGCTTGAAAATTCAGTATATTCTGTAATATCACCAGAAGGGTGTGCTGCTATTTTATGGGAGGATTGTAAAAAGGTTGAGGAGGCGGCTGAGTCACTATGCCTTACTGCAGATGATCTGTTTAAATTGGATGTAATAGACGAAATAGTAAAAGAGCCTTTAGGAGGTGCTCACAGAAATCCATCTGCAACTGCCTCGATACTAAGAAGGGTTTTGAGAAGACATTTAAAAGAACTTACCTCTATTTCATCAAAGGATTTGATCTTTCAGAGGAGGGAGAAATTCAGGAAAATGGGGGTATTTACTGAAAGGTAATGAAAAGGATTGAAAAGATCTCCCTATCCCATGGAAGCGGTGGAGAGCCTTCATGGAGGATAATTTCAGAGCTATTCTTAAAGGAGTTTTACAACCCATTCCTTTCTCCCCTCACAGATTCGGCGATACTTACTCTGTCATCTCATAATCTTCTCAATGGACTAAAAACATGTGTTCCGCCTTTGGGGAAGAAAGAAGCTGGTATTTCCTGCAGAGATATTAAAATTGCCTTCACCACAGATTCTTATGTAATTAAACCTCTATTTTTTTCCGGTGGAGACATTGGGAAGCTGGCAATAGCTGGAACCGTAAATGATTTATCTGTAATGGGTTCGAAGCCATTATTTATTTCCTGTGGTTTAATTATTGAAGAGGGATTTGAATATGATCTCCTTGAAAGAATTATCCTGTCAATGAAAGAAACTGCTTTAGACTCAGGTGTTCAGATAGTGACCGGGGATACGAAGGTGGTAGAGAAAGGTGCAGCGGATGGTATTTTCATAAACACCGCAGGTATTGGTCTGGTTATGGATGGAGTTAAACTTATGAGAGAGAGGATAGAGCCCGGTGATAAGGTTATTATTAATGGTACCATAGGAGAGCACGGAATATCAGTAATATCCAGAAGAGAGGGAATAGATTTTGAGTCAGAGATAGAGAGTGACTGTTCACCTCTGAACAGCCTTATAACTTCGGTTCTTGAATCAACTGCTGATATAAAATTTATGAGAGACCCAACAAGAGGTGGTCTTGCATCAACACTGAATGAATTTGTAAAAGGGATGAAGTGGGGTATAGTGTTAAATGAGAATGATATACCTGTGAGCAAAGGGGTAAGGGCTGTCTCTGATATGCTCGGATTTGACCCTTTATATATTGCAAACGAGGGAAAGGTAGTAATGGTTGTATCATCCGCTGATAAAGAGAATGTCTTAAAAATAATGCAAAATCATCCACAGGGAAGGGATACAAGGATAATAGGTGAGATAGTATCATCCCCTCAAGGTATGGTAGTTTTAAAAACCGCTGTCGGGGGGGCAAGAATTGTGGATATGGTATCCGGTGAACAGTTGCCAAGGATATGTTGAACTACAATCAAAATACATTCTCTCCCTTTTCTTTATACCAGTTCTTTAAAGTATAGGGGGAAACACCTGAGAGATAAAGAGATATGAGAATCCAGTTTCTTATAGTTGTATAGAGTATACCTTCATTATCCCACCTTCGTGATGATGTCATAATATATTCAGGGAGAATAATAAACTTACCTATCTTTTTTAACCTCAATACCAGATTCACATCCTCCATAATAGGTATATCAGGGTATCCGCCAACCTTATAAAAAATATCTCTTTTTGCAA
>JACQQJ010000158.1 GCA_016207035.1 Nitrospinota bacterium
CTATTTTTAATATTTTGTTTAAATGAAATATAATTGTTTAAATATAATGTTTAATTCTAAAATCTCTTAACTAAAAGAAAATTGATAACGAATAACTATCTTTCTGATTTTTCAAATAGTAAGCCTATCTTTACCATATAAAATTTGATGGTATGCGTATTGCAAGTTTATAAATTGTTAAAATATATTCAACATTTAATTTTAATATTTTTGAAAGGAGGTGAAATTTCTTTTTAGGGAAGATAGGTTGTGATTAATTTAGTTAGATTGGGGGAAGATAATTTTGAGGAGGAAAAAATATGAACAAAGGGAAAAAGCTTCTTTTATTAATATTGTTTTTTGTAATTAGTATTTCACTGGATTCATTTATTTCCGTGACAAAGACATTTGCAGCTAAATTATCACAGGATGAGTTAGAGAGGTTGAAGAAGGAAGGTGACCAAAAAGATGAGGTAGTGGAGAGGACAAGAGAGGAATTTGGAAGAGAGGCAGATGAGGCTAATGTTGAGACTTTTGACACAGTTACCAAAAAGACAGGTTCTGGTAAATCAACCTATGGTGTTGAGGGATATGATTATCTTACAGGTATTGGAAAGACGCAATCAACAGTTTCAGGGACTGAGGCTGCTAAGGATAACCCTCTGGTGGGTTTAATTGATAAAAGATTTGTAACTAAGTGGAAGGCTGCAAAACCTGGAGAATCCAAATCTGGTTGGGCAAAAGAGACAGGCGTAACTGAGGTATGGAATAGAAAGAGGGTAAAAACAAAGATAGGTGCGAATTACGACGACTGGGTAAATCAATGGAGTACCCCAACAAGGCCAAAAGAAACAAGTACTGGAGAAACTCCTATACCAGGTGCTGACCCTCAGTCGGGTGCCCACTGGTTTAGTTTTTATTGTATTCATTGTCATGGATGGAATGGCAAGGGTGATGGACCTACTGCAGCAATGTTAGACCCGAGGCCGAGAAACCAGTCAAATGGTAAGTATATGAATAATATCAGCAACCTTGATCTCTTTTCAGTTATAAAAGGTGGGGGTGTAGCAAGAAACCTCTCAGAGTGTATGCCTCAATGGGGTAATGTCCTGCAGGATCAGGATATCTGGAATGTAATTGCCTTTCTCCGCACCATAGCAACACCAAAATTTGACCCAAAATCTGAAGAAAATGCAGTTACTGCAGCTAATGCAAAGGATAGTTCTGAATTTAAGGAACTGAATGAAGGACTTGAGCTTGAGGGTGTTATGGCTGGAAGGGGTGCAGGTTCTGTTGGTGGATTTAGTACGCCAGGTGGAGGCAGATTAAAGAGTTCATCGGTGGGAATTAGTCGAAAGGGCAGCGCAAAGGAAGATTGGGCCGGTGATTCTGATTTAGAGCATAGGCAATCTTTGATGGAGGGGTTTAAATAAGGTTTTAGGTATTTTAAAACCATAATTTCATAACGACCACCCAAAAAATTACCTTATAGAGTTTATTTTTTAGTTGTATTAAAAAATGGATAGGGTATAATTAATTGGGTGGTCGTTCTTTTTTTAGTTTTATGATTGAAGTAGAAAATCTTACAAAAAAATATGGCAGTGCAAGGGGAATTGATGATGTCACCTTTACGGTAGAAAAGGGTGAGGTCCTCGGCTTCCTGGGTCCTAATGGTGCTGGCAAGACAACAACAATGAGGATTCTTACCTGTTTCATCCCTGCTACCAGCGGGAAGGCAAGGGTTGCTGGTTATGATGTATTTGAAGACGCCCTTGATGTCCGCAAACGGATAGGTTATCTCCCTGAGAGTGTTCCCCTCTATACTGACATGCTTGTCCCTGTTTATCTTGAGTTTGTAGCTGGACTTAAAGGGGTTGACAGGAGAGATATAAAGAATAGGGTTGCAAAGATAATGGATGATTGCGGTTTAAATGCTGTATCTAAGAAATATATTGGTGAGCTTTCAAAAGGCTACAGACAGAGGACAGGTTTGGCTCAGGCACTGATAAATGACCCTGAGGTTCTTATCCTTGATGAACCGACAATTGGTTTAGACCCAAAACAGATAATAGATATAAGGGGTCTGATAAAAAATCTCGGTGGAAGGAGGACAGTTATATTAAGCACCCATATCCTCCCTGAAGTAAGTATGACCTGTCAGAGGGTCATCATAATAAATGAGGGCAGATTGGTAGCAGTAGATACGCCGCAGAATTTAACCTATCAGCTCCAGAGGTCTCAGCAGATTTTAATACGGGTAAAGGGTCCTGAAAAGGAAATTATATCTGAGCTCAGTAAAATAAATGGTGTTTCAAGAATAACGGCAAAAGAAAATGGGGTAAATGGTATTAATGCTTATTTGGTTGAGCTGAAAAAGGATATGGATGTTGGTAATGATATACCCCCTGTAATTGTCAGAAAAAATTGGTCCCTCTATGAGATGCGTCCGGTAGGGATGAGCCTTGAGGATATATTTATCAAGCTTGTTACAGAGGAGAGGATTCATTAAAAATGAGAAACTTCTTTCTTATTTTTTTAAAAGAGTTCCGCACTTATTTTAATTCATCTATTGCCTTTGTAGTTATTACTATATTTCTAGTGCTGTCAGGTTATTTTTTCTATAATATCTTTGCGACTTTCAGCACCCTAAGTTTTCAGGCAATGACCAATCCCTTAGTAGCGCAACAGTTCAAAGAGCTCAGTATAACAGAGATGGTGGTCAGACCCTTCTTTGGCAATTTAAGTGTTTTTATGCTTATCATGTTACCAATGCTTACCATGAGGATCTTTTCTGAAGAGAAAAAGAGTGGAACAATTGAGCTGCTCCTGACTTATCCTGTGAGAGACTCTGAGGTTATCCTTGGCAAGTTTGCTGGCTGTCTGGGTATTTTTACTGTCATGCTAATTCTTACCCTTCCTTGTTTTGCCCTTGTCTTGGTATTCGGTGAGCCTGAAATGGGTGTTATAGTGAGCGGCTATTTTGGATTATTCCTCATGGGTACAGCCTTTATATCTTTAGGAGTTTTTGCCTCTTCACTAACAGAAAATCAGATTGTAGCGGCTGTAGTATCATTTGGTTTTCTCCTTATATTCTTTATGATGGGATTTTCAGCAGGTTTTGCCAGTGAGAGGATAGGTAATATTTTAAAACACCTCTCATTTATGCCTCACCTTTCTAATTTTGCAAAGGGTGTAATAGATACAGAGGATGTTGTTTATTATTTGTTATTCATTTTCTTCTGTATTTTCTTGAATATGAGGTCATTGGAATCAAAGAGATGGAGAGGGTAATAAAGGAGTGAAAAAATGTTCAGGAGTTTTTTAATACTATTTTCAATATTAATAAGTGTTTTATTCCTTTGTTCTTCTGAAGGATTAACTGATGAGGCATTTATTGGATATGGTGGTGGCGGATATAATGGTAAATTGATGATATTCAGTATCCCTGGATTGGAACTTTTAAAGGATGTCCCTATTGGTGTAGATATTCGTAGTCCTGTAACGGATAGGAAAAATCTGTTTGTGGTAGATAAGGCCCAGGATACCCTTTATATGATAGACCTCTCAAACTTATCTGTTAAAAAGAGTATAAAACTTCCTGATTATTTCGGACCCAGCTCTATTGCCATATCTAAAGATGGGAAGAGTATTTACATTGCTGGAGAACTGAGTGGAAAGGTGGCAAGTGTGGATGTGGATTCAGGGAAAGCAATTGCGCTGGCTCTAAAGCCTCTGCCAAGTTCACCTAATTTCGTTGCCCTTACCACTGATGGAAAATATTGTCTGGTGAGTGACTATTCCAATAATAGGATACTCCGTATCTCCACCTCTCCTTTTAAGTTAGATAAGGAACTTAAACTGAGACGTCCCCATGAGATTACTGTTACACCGGATGGAAAATCTGCCCTTGTCAGCAGTAAGTTTTCTGCCTCTCTTACCTTTGTAGACCTCAAAGATTTTAAAGTAGAGAATGTTTTAAAGACAGGGGCTTTCCCTCTCGATGTCATAATTGACTCAAAGGGTACCTTTGCCTATCAATCTCAACATGCCAGCAGTGAGATAGTAAAAATTGATATTGCTAAAAAAGAGGTTGTGGGGAGATTTTCTGTAAAATATAATCCATCCAGTATATCCATTACCCCTGATAATAAGTATCTGGTATCAGCCAATAAATTTTCAACAGGTATATATGATGGTTTAAATTCAAACATTTCTGAGGAGGGTGGATCTGTTATTCCGCAGAATATGGAGGTCATAGAATTGGCAAGTGGAAAATCTATAAAACAGGCAGCCGTGTCGGGAGATATATCAGGTATTATTATACCATCAAGGGAAGCTATTAAGGATGCGTCTTTAAAAGAGAAAGGTGAATTTGTCAAAAAAGGGAGTAAGCCTGATGTGGCACCAAAAGAAGGAGTGAAAGTAAGCTATATACCTGCTGATGACCGACCCCCTGGTATATCTGATGCGGATGATGATGCTATAGAGATAAGATTGAAGGCACTCTCATATATCTTTGCCCCAAATATTGTAAATTGCTTTAAGGGAGATACAGTCAGATTTATCATAACAAATATAGATGAAAAGGCGCTGTATATAGATAAACCTGCTGTTGTTCATGGATTTACCATAAATGGATTTGGAAAACAGACTAATGTACTTTTGCCAAAAGGGGTATCAGCCGTTGTGGAGTTTGTGGCAGATAAAAAGGGAACTTTTGAATTTTATTGCAGTAATTTTTGCGGCCCTGTGCATCATGAGATGCGGGGAAGATTTGTGGTAGAATGAAAGAGGGTGAAATGAAGAGATATCTCTTTATGGTTTTAGTAATTACTCTCTATGTCTTTGGTTTTGTAATAACGATATATGCCATTTCTGCTGATGAATTTCTTGAGATGATTAAGTTTACCAGTAAGGCTGTTACAAAGAAAGGGGACCCTGCACAAGGAAAGATATTCTATGCCATGTACTGCACAAACTGTCATGGTGAGAAAGGGGATGGAAATGGACCTGTATCTGGGACAGTCAAGATGGACCCGAAACCAAGAAATCATTCAGATGGAAAATATATGAATGCGAGGAAGGGTGAAGACCTATTCAAGATCGTAAAACTTGGAGGAAAGGCAGTAGATAAATCTGTTTATATGCCTGCCTTTGGTGTGATTCTATCAGGGGAAGATATAATGGATCTGATTGCCTTTATGCGGACACTGGCAGTACCCCCATATTCTGGAAATTAAAAATTCTATTACAACTTGTTAACAAAAAAGGCCCTTTTTCAAAAGATTTTAGACTTAGTGAGCAAATTCAAAGGGCTTCAGTTTCTATTATGTCTGACCTTGTTGTCAAGGAAATTATAAAAAACCATTTAAGGAGAAAAGGGGAAGAAGGGGAAAGGGAG
>JACQQJ010000176.1 GCA_016207035.1 Nitrospinota bacterium
AAAATATCTCTTTTTGCAAATATCCCCTGATCACCATAAGCAAGACCATACATTTTTGATCGCATATTAGCAGTTGAGGATATAATTTTGAGGAATACCCGCTTTGAATCTATTTTGAGTCTGAATGCACCACCTGCAATATTATTTTCTTTTATAATTTCAAAAATGCCCTGTATTCCAGATAGAGAAAGTATGGAATCTGCATGCAAAAAGAGGAGATAATCCCCTTCGGAAATCCCTGCCCCTGCATTCATCTGAACGCCCCTCCCCTTTGGTGAAATACAAATCTTGTTAGTAAATCTCCTTGCAATTTCTAAAGTCCTGTCTTTGCTCCCCCCATCAGCTAATACTATCTCAGAGGTATAAAAATTATTGTAAATT
This sequence comes from Nitrospinota bacterium, assembly GCA_016207035.1. Lineage (GTDB taxonomy): Bacteria > Nitrospinota > Nitrospinia > UBA9942 > UBA9942 > JACQQJ01. The sequence goes on from JACQQJ010000176.1 coordinate 382, forward strand.
TTTAATTCCTGTAGTTGAACATTAAGAAGGGAAAGATTTTTTTCTATGAGTGTTTCTTCATTTAAGGTGGGAATAATTACGGAGAGCTTCATGGTTTTTTCCGTTTTTTTTCAACCAATTTCAGCTGCTGAAGAATAAGTTTATTGATTTCTCTATTGATAGCATCTGAAAATTGCCCCTTTGGAATAAAAATCTTATAATAGTCTGAGAGCTTCTCCTGATCTTCTGGTGGATTTTCTACCACATACCTCATTACCCGTTCAATACCTTCCTTATGATTATAATTCTCGCAAAATAACTCCCCCCATGTTGTGCTGTAAAATATTGTTACCTCTTTTATCTCTGACAATCTTTGACTTGAGAAGTTTATAACTGCAAAAATATTCATTTTTTTTGGAGCTAAAAGCAGGGCATCCTTCTGTAAATCAGCAATGTTGATCGGTGGGAAAAAATCCTGCAGTTCTTTTATAAGAGTCTGAATTTCTGCCAATGAAACAGGGAGTGGATTTGGTATGAGATAGAAAGAGGTCTTTTTATCACAGAGCCTGTTAAATACTAACCACATTACTAAATCAAGAATACACCCTTTTTTCAGTAACTTGTCATTCGAGGCATTTACTGTTTCTTTTGTTACCTGTCCACGGTAGAGATTCCAGACTGGCATCCTGTTCTTTTCGATAGTTACAGAAAAGGTGAGGCTCTCTTGAATTAACCCTTCATCAAATGCCCTTTTTAAATAATCTATCTTATTGGGCTTTTTTGAATACAGGGAGAAGAGTCTCCTCCCGAGTACCGTGAGGTCCACATCACTAATCTTTACCTTTATATCTGCCTCACTTTTCAGTTTATCGGTGAGGTTTTTATATGTCTGAATCATGAAATTATGAACCTGATTGCCAAGCTCTGCCACCTTTTCAAACCCCCAATCCTGATAATTATTAAGCTCCTCCAGCATATCTTTCCTCCATCCCCAATTTTCAACATATGCCCTCATCACTGCCCCTTTATAACCTACCTCCCCTTTATCCTTATCCTTTTTTATTTTTTCCCCCACCTTTATATAAAAACATCTCCTGATGAGTTCAACCACATTATTTCTTCCTGTTACAGTATAATAATTCAGTACCCTGTTTATCATTACAGAATAGGGGTCTAAAGATTTCCCTGAGCCATGAGAATCAAATACACCCCTTTTGAGGGCATTACAGAGAAGTTCATGATTCGATCCAGGGTCTATGAAACTCTCAAGCAATGCCATTTTGAGAACTGATTTGTAGGGACTTGTCATAGCCTTATTCATCTGCCAGAGGGCTGCCCCGAAATATTCATCAGATGAAATATCTTCTAAATTACCAAGGTCAACAAACCCATGATAATCAAGTTCAAAAGAGGTTTTTAATTTTTCCTTATACTTGGTATATATATCATTTGGTATTCCTACAGGCATTATCCACCAGAGTGGCATCTTTCCGGATACAAATATAGAGGTTCTATAAAACTCTTCTTTTAGTATCCTGCCCTGAGATGACCCTGCACTCTCTTTATCACTCTCTCCAAAATCACAATTTTTGACCCTCTGAATATCTGTAGGAAAGAAATGTATTTCTACCCCTTGTTTGATCGCCCAATCTTCTATAATTTTAAGTTTTTTCTTTAATAAATCTAACTCTTTTGCAGAAATCTGAGACTCATCAATGGAGACCCAGTAGTCATAGTCTGACTTTTCATTTTGGGCTATTGAGCCTACACTACCCATAAGCAGGAGTGATTCAACACAATATTTGGAGGGGAACAACTTTGCAGGGCCTTCATTCAATATTTTGTTATCAGGAAAGAATTCCTTAACTACCGATTTCATCTCATCTGTCCATTCAAATTCACATATACCACCTGGCGTGTCAGGACTATCAATAAAACCCGGGAATCCCTTTAAATTTGTGTGAATAAGAAATGGTATAATCTTAAATGCTATTTTCCCTTTTATAGGTGATATGCTTATTGCCCTGCTTATTCTCTCTGCATTAAATATTCTAAATGAGCGTTTGTTTCGTAAAAGCTCTTTTTCCATTTATTTTAATTACAACCTACAACTTACATGCCACAACTTAATTGTCAGTTACTGGTTACCTGTCTGCCGAAGCACAGGCAGGTCGGTTGTTAGTTGTTTTTAAAAAAGTTCCATCTGCATTTCCTCAATACCTTCAAAACTTACAGGATAAATGCCACTGAAACAGGCTGTGCAGAAATTATCTCTCTCCTCTTTGAAAATTTTAAGCATACCTTCTATACTGAGATACGCAAGACTATCTGAAGTAAGATATTTACTAATCTCATTTGTTGTATTCCCTGCAGCGATTAATTCCTCTCTATTAGGTGTATCAATTCCATAAAAACATGGGTATGCGGTGGGTGGAGAACTTATGCGCACATGTACTTCTTTAGCACCTGCATCTCGCAACATCCTTACAATCTTTCTGCTCGTGGTTCCCCTTACTATGGAATCATCAATCACGATTACCCTCTTCCCATCAATAACCTTTCGTATGGCATTCAGTTTCAGTTTAACTCCAAAGTTTCTTATTGTCTGCTGAGGTTCAATAAATGTCCTCCTCACATAGTGGCTCCTGATAAGCCCCATTTCAAATGGTATCTTTGACTCCTGAGAAAAACCAAGTGCAGCAGGGACTCCAGAATCAGGGACAGGGATTACTATGTCAGCATCAACCCGTGACTCCCTTGCAAGCTGCCTGCCGAGTTCTTGTCTTATAAAATTGACATTTTCACCAAATATATAACTATCAGGTCTTGCAAAATATATGAACTCAAAGATACAGTGAGACTTTTTTAAAACAGGGAACGATTTATAACTCTGAATCCCATTTTTGTTTATGACAACAATTTCACCAGGTTCAATCTCCCTTTCAAACTTTGCTTCTACTAAATCAAATGCACATGTCTCTGATGATAGTACATATGAATTCATAAGCCTCCCTAATGATAAGGGTCTAAAACCATAGGGATCCCGTACACCTATTAACTCATTCTCTGACATTATCAAGAGTGAATAAGAACCTTTAAGTCTTGAGAGGGCATCTATGAGTCTGTTGATTAATTTATCCTCCCTTGACTGGGCAATGAGATGAACTATCACCTCTGTATCCATTGTTGAGCGAAATATTGCACCGTACGCCTCGAGCTCACTCCTGATATATGATGAATTAACCAGATTACCATTATGAGCCAGGGCAAGTGACCCTCTTGAATAATCAATTACAATAGGCTGGGCATTTTTAAGGAGACTTGCACCTGTTGTAGAATATCTGTTATGCCCTATTGAAATGTATCCTGAAAGTGTATTCAGGCGCTCCTGTGAAAAAATGTCTGCAACCAGACCCATGTGAATCTCAGAGTGCAAAGATTTCCCATCAGACGATACAATTCCAGAGCTCTCTTGCCCCCTATGTTGAAGGGCATGAAGCCCAAGGTATGTTATATTTGCAGCCTCTGGATGGCCGTATATTCCAAATATCCCGCACATCGCTAAAAACTCAGGAACTAAAAGTTTTAAGGTATTTGAATTGAATAAAATTTTTCAACTCTTTAACCCCATAACTAAAATTATATTACCGTGTATCAAATACATCAGCAAATCTTCCGCTGGTATGCCTCAACCTCATACTTATCTGTTTCGCAATATTTTTAAGTATCTTTATACCAATCCATGGGTATTTGTCCAAAATTTCATCAAACTCCTGTTTATTCAACATCAGGAGTTCCACATCTTCAACGACTGTTGCTGTAGCTGAACGGGGGGCTTCATCTAAAAGGGACATCTCTCCAATTGATGCACCTTTTCCATATTGGGCAAGAACAGCCTGATTACCTGATAGAGATTCTTTCTTTATTTCAACCTTTCCAACTCCTATAAAATAGAGAGTCTTTCCTATTGTACCTTCTTTAAAAAGCACAGTCCCTTTATTTATTCTCTCATAGCTTATATACTGAACCAGTACATTTAATTCCGTCTTATCAAGGTATTGAAGTTGTGGTATATCATCTATTATAGATTGTATGTATTCCAGATCCTTTTTCATATATACCTCCTGCATAAGCCTTTGAATTGTCCCAAGCTTTAAGTAATAAGGTCAAATCTCACTTGAATACTTTACATCCTTACTGAACACCCATTATTCTCTCATACACCTCCAGATACGCCTCTTCGATTTTACCCATATCCCTCCTGAATCTGTCCTTATCCATCCTCTCACCTGACTCCTTGTCCCATAACCTGCAGCCATCGGGAGTTATTTCATCAGCAAGTAAAACCTCTCCATCATATCTGCCAAACTCAAGTTTGAAGTCTATGAGCCTTATTCCCTTATTATCAAAATAGCGTAAAAGAAATCTATTTATCTTGAGAGCCATGACCTTAATAAACTCTATCTCTCTTTCAGTTGCCAGACTAAATGCCTTTATGTGATATTCATTTATCATAGGGTCACCGAGTCTATCACTCTTATAATAAAATTCAAGTATTGTATCTTTTAAGTTAGCACCTTCATCAATCCCCATTCTCTGACTGAGACTCCCGGCCGCCACATTTCTTATTACGACTTCTATAGGGATAATCTCCACTCTTTTTACCAACATATCCCTATCACTGACTCTCTCTATGAAGTGTGTTTTGATACCCTCATTTTCCAGCAGTTCAAAGAGTCTTGATGATATCTTATTATTCAGGATACCTTTTTCTTTAATGGTCCCCTTTTTCCGGGCATTAAATGCAGTTGCATCGTCCTTAAAATATTGGATAAGTTTACCAGGTTCTTCAGTGGAATAAAGGATTTTTGCCTTCCCTTCATATAATTTCTCTATCTTTCTCATACCGGCTCTACCCTTCCAAAAACCCTCCTGAAAATGAAGTCTACATTCTTTAAATGGTGACTTATGCTGAATACCTTCTCAACAGTAGCAGCAGAAATGTATTTCATAATCTCTCTATCATTTAAGATTGATTCTTTGAAATCCCCCTCCTTCTCCCAAATCTTCATTGATGCCCTTTGCACTAATTTATATGCCTCTTCTCTTGTTAACCCGCTTTTTACTAATTCTAAAAGCGTATTTTCAGAATATATCAGCCCTCCCATTTTGTCCAGATTCTTTTTCATATTTTGCGGATAGATGAGTAGTTTTTCAATCAGGTCAATAAGTTTATTCAGCATATAGTCAATCAGTATAGTGCTATCAGGGAGTATAATCCTCTCTACCGAGGAGTGACTAATATCCCTTTCATGCCATAATGCTATATTCTCCATCGCTGCAACTGCATGAGATCTTACTACCCTTGCCAGTCCTGATAACTGTTCTGCTGTTATTGGGTTTCTTTTATGCGGCATAGCAGAAGAACCTTTTTGCCCTGTTGAAAAATATTCTTCAGCCTCAAGGACCTCTGTCCTTTGAAGGTGTCTTAATTCCACAGCAATCTTTTCAATAGAGGATGCAATTAAAGAGAGCATAACCATAAATTCTGCATGTCTGTCCCTCTGAATGATTTGATTAGATACTGGCGCTGGTTTCAAGCCAAATTTTTTACAGACATATTCCTCCACAAATGGATCAATATTTGCGAAGGTACCTACTGCACCAGATATTTTCCCATACCCGATAGACTCTTTTGCATTCTCCATCCTCTTGATATTTCTCTGATTTTCAGAATACCATAAGGCTAATTTTAGTCCAAAGGTAATCGGTTCTGCGTGAACACCGTGAGATCTTCCTATCATCATGGTGTCTTTAAACTCAAAGGCCCTCTTCATTAAGACCTTTGAAAGGGCTTTCAGGTCAGTCAGTATTATATCTGATGCCTCTACCATAACGAGGGCAAGTGCTGTATCGAGAAGATCAGATGAGGTTATCCCCATGTGTATGTATCGGGAATCGTTACCTACATTTTCTGAAATGTTTGTAAGAAAGGCAATGACATCGTGTTTGACAGTTCTTTCAATCTCATCTATTCTGAAAGTTTCAAATCTCGCATTGTTTTTGATAGTATCGAAGGCACTCTTTGGTATATCCCCTTTTTCTAATAAAGCCTCACATACGGCAAGCTCAATCTCCAGCCACTTTTCATATTTATTCTGGACTGTCCAGATCTTTGCCATATCTGGCCTGCTATAACGGTCTATCAATTATTTCTCCTTATTGAGAATATGGTAATATTGAAACTGTGAAATGCACTATATAAGATTCTGCTCTATCTCTCTCACCCAAATTCCGCTTTAGCGGAATTTAAAATCGCACCGACCCATTGCAATGCTTCGCAGCAATGGGTGCCCCGCCTGAAATACTGTGTTATCGTCAATTTTGCTCCTCACCGTATTGGTGATATACGGTTGCGTCCCCCCGATTGAAGCTATCGGGGGCTTGTCTTTCAGGCGACTTTGCGATTTTACCCAAAATCCTAAATCGGATTTTGGGTCTCATTTCTTCATTTTCTTATTTTGCACTCTTGCTACAATTGAATAATAGAGTAAAGGAAGCATAATTTCATGATGACCTGTCAGTGTATAACCTTTTCCATCCCCCTGGATTGGCCTGCTGACCACATTCACCTGGGGACGATAGTGCTGAATCATATCCATGTTTATGGTGGTAAAGTTATATGCCTTATATCCAATATTTCTTACAATGGAGAGTGCCTTTATAAATACCTCTGGCAGTATAACTGCCGAACCAATATTAAAAAAACACCCCCCTTCTTCAATATCACATAAAACAGAGGTAAAAAGCTTAAAGTCATTAAAACTTCCCCTGCCAATGATGGCACCATCAGCAGAAGGGTGCATATGAATTATCTCTGTTCCAATGGCAGAATGAATGGTAACAGGGATTTTTAATTTATAGCCGTGCGAAAGGATGCTGTATTCTCTATATTTAAGTTTTTTTTCATAGATAGCCCTTCCTAATGCCTCTCCCATGCCAACTTTGTCATTTACAAATTTATTTATGGCAGAGTTCATTTCTGCACCTGTCTCTTCTACCATTCCAAATCGTCCCCTCTTTACCTCTACTGCCACATCCTCCGATGTTTCTCCAATCATGGCAATCTCATAATCATGGATTGCACCTGCGCCATTCATTGCAACAGCAGTGACTATTCCCCTTCTCATTAAGTCAATGATCACTGGAGAGAGACCGCATTTAATAACATGGGCACCAATTGCAAAAATTACAGTCTTTTTCTTTTTATGAGCATTAACAACTGCTTCCACTATTTCCATTATCTCTTTTCCTTTTAGTATATTGGGAAAAAGACCCTCTATCGGGTTTCGATCCTGCTGTATATCAACCCCCCGTAAATTTACAAAGTCAGTTATACTGACCCTGTTTTTTCTTTTCTTTATTGGATAGGTCTTTATTTTTTTGAAATCTATCATATGGATATTATATGTATGAAAATTATGCTGAAAATACCAACCAGGATGGTGTAAGGTTTTTTAAATTTCTCTTTGTAAGAAGATTATCAAAAAAACTATGGAAAGTCATCATGAAAATGCTTAAAGAGGGGGTATAGGAATATCAAAAATTGCGGATTAATTTTTTCCATTTATTTTTATTGACTGTTTGATAGGGTGTGATAGAATAAAACCTAATTTTATCTATTTCTTTTTACCCCGTTAGAGAGCCCCGCCCGTAAGGGCGGGGCTGAAACCTGTTCCTGACAGGTTCAGGAATAAAATTCCTTTTATAGCGAACACGGGGTTTAATGCCCCCTGTGAGCCCCGTTAGACAGTAAACATCTAACGGGGTTTACTGTATATCCTTTTAACTTGCATTATGGTTACCTATGTCATTTCTGCCTCTGTTTAAAGCAGGCCCTGTATTTTATATGGATTGCCCCTGCAAAACTTCTTCCAGCCCCTGATTTAATCAGAGGACAGGAAACGGGAGCAGGAATTCATATTACTTTTATAAATTTTTTCATTTTATTAATTTATTCAAACTTTGAAAATATTTTTAAATATATTTTTCATTTTATCCCTGCAGTTTTTTATAATCAGCTGTTCTCTTAAAGAAGCAAAGACAGATTATGAGCTTTTAAATGAAGGGCAGAAGAATTTTGCTAAGAGAAAATTTGATAAATCTGAGGAACTTTTTAAACAGTTATTGGATGAACACCCTGATAGTAAATTGAGGATATATGCTATGATGGGATTAGCTGACTCCCTGTATAAATCCAACAAATTTCAAGAGGCATCATTTCAATACAGGGACTTTTATGAGCTCTATCCAGTTCACAATGATGCTGTAAAGTCTCACTTTTATAAAGGTATGGCTGAGTTTAATGAAGTAAAACCATATGACAGGGATCAGACATTTACAAAAAATGCACTTTCTGAATTTAAAAAATTGACATCAAATCCTGATTATATAAATAGCCCTTTTTATGAGGAATCTAAGCAAAGGTTAGAGAAATGCAGAAAGATATTGGCTGAAAATATATTTTTTATAGGAAGGTTCTATTTTAGAACATCTTCCTATCAATCTGTTATTAATCGCATGAATGACCTGTTAACTGAGTATCCAGGAGAACCTTTTGAGGATGAGGCAATATTTTATATTGCAGAGTCTTATTACAGAGAGGATAGCTTCAAAAAGGCATCAGCAGAATTTAAAAAACTCATAGAAAAATACCCGGGTAGTGTATATGCTACGAC
>JACQQJ010000162.1 GCA_016207035.1 Nitrospinota bacterium
CTCTAAAGGTGTGACAGTGAAATTTCCATCTGACTGTTCTTCTACTTTTAATCTTTTTACACCATCATCAATGAAATCCTGAACTACCTGTCCTACATCCTCTTTAGGAACATTCTTAATAGGCGCCATATTCTCTCCTCATTTAATCTTAAAATGCTCAACAATCTTAAATCTTAATTCCTTATATTCAATACTATTTAAGATGTTTGCTATAAGGACATTGCCATAGTTTACCGATTTTAAGAATTCCCTGAGTTTCCCCCGATTATTTTTATCATCTTTCAACCAGCTCCGTATTTTATTTGTATTCTCATCGGGTCCATAATTGGTGGGTCTCTCAATAACACTTTCACCAATCAACTGTGACTTCGTGGAGATAGGAGAACCGAGTTCACCATTTTCCAATACAGGAAGGTCGAATCCAATGTATCCGATAACAAGAGGTCTTGGAAAGGTTTCAACTAATGAGATTGAACGACTTGATGCCATGGTCACCTTGAGAGTTCCGCCTACTGCTGGAACCGATAATCCCTGGTTTGTTTTATCCCCTTCTTCCGATCCCCCTGTTTGAGTTTTGCTGATAAGCTGGTTAACTAAATCAAAGTTTTTTGAGGCATCAGTACCAGAGCCTAAATTGAGGAGGTCAACAGGCCTTTGAATGCCGGCAGCCGCAGTGCCCCCGAATGCCTCATCGCTGAAGAGAGAGACATTTACTTTCCCTGTCAGATAAACCCGTGTTACTACACGAAGATAATGCATTTTCTGTTTATCTTTCTTATTTTCCGATACATTTTCTTCATAAGGGGCAAATTGTTTTAGAAAATCTCTGTTCTCTTCTCCCCATCGCTTTACGAGAAGCCACAATTCGTTCATATCTATCCCGTAAGTATACGAATCTGCAATAGTGATACTTCCATGTGCCTGTGCTGAGCTTAAAAGATTAAGGCCTACAGGCACAGCGTTGACTGGTATTGCCATAGTAAATCCCTCACTCCTGCTGACAGAAAAGGTATAGGATGGAAAGGCTGAGCGCGGGGCATTATGATAATCAGGTATCTTAGGTTCTGTTGCTGGAAACTGCCAGTGCCTCGGTGGCATAGTCGTATTGTCGATGCCATATCCACCAGAGTAAAAAGAATCATAATGTTCTGGGTGCAATCGAACAATCAGATTATCTAAAAGCAAAAAGCCTTTTGATTTATATTCCTCTATCTGTTTTTCTATCGGGACCTGTGTCAGGAAAACATCACCTGGTTGGATGTCTTCGCTCAGTGGATAAACAGGTATAATCTGGCTTGCACGAATGCTGAGACTCCAATCTTTAGCAACTCGCTCAAATTGCTGGCTCCTTTGAACGGTCGTACCACAACCACCTAAAAAGAATATCAAAAGTATAGAAAATATAGGTTTGTAATACATTTTCACTTCCTTTCAGTTTATTTATCCCTGAAACACAACCCCCTTCTCTTTTGCTGGCTCAGCTACCTCTAACTGTGGAATCTGGGAATAACCTTCATGCCGTAGTGATGACCTTACCCTTTTCATGAGTTCAGCGCGGCTCAGCTTCCCCTGGGTATCCCTGATATGTCTGCAGAAGTAATAGGTGAATGCACCATTATAGGTATTGCCAATCAAGGCATCGGCAGATGTCTGATTGTCTTTACAGCCCGACCAGAGGACATGGTTCAGGGTCTTCAACTGGGATTTGGAACCAAAACCCTTTACCCTGAGACCTTCTTCCATCCTGCACTCAATATCTACAGGTGGAGGAAGAAACCGTATCTTCATATCCTTCATTGCAGTTATCTCTCTCGTCCCCGTCCCTGAGTGGCAGGCATCAAGGATTACCTCCAGATTAACATCCTTTGGTAAAGTCTGAAAGATTTTATAAAGGTCATCATCCAGGATAAGACCTCCGTCCCAACCAGTATCCCACGGACATATAGCTTCGTCCATGTTATCTTTCAACTCATCTCCATCCCTGTCCCTGAGACGGGTGCCATGCCCTGAGTAATGGAATATTAAGGTATCCCCCTTTTTGGGCCCTTTTAAAAGCCACTTGAGACGGCTCAAGATGTTCACCTTTGTAGCCCTGCTATCAACCAAAACCCTTATGTCTGGGACTGTGAACCCAAAATACTTTAAAAGTATATCCCTCATATTCGTAACATCATTGATACACCCACCAAGGTCATTAATCTGCTTGTAATCGTTAATACCTACAAGTAAAGCCTTTTTTGCCATAAACACCTCCATTATACAAGGTTAAAAGGTTATTTTATCTTTACCACCTCTTTAAACTGACATATTATATTCCAATTTTAATGTCGTGGCTTACTATTTTTTTACAAAATTAACTATTTAAACTTATTGCAATATATGAGCCACTCTCTCGCATCGAGTCAATCCTTGCAAACATAAACGATGAAGAGGCAAAAAGATTATTAAAAGGCTATACATTAAAACTGGATAGACTGATAATAATAGCAGAATTAATGCGTAGAGAAAAGTGACTTAGTAAAATCGTTTATAATCGATTTTTAGATGGTAAGATGATGGTAGATGTGGATTAGAAAAGAGGTTTTTAAAAATTTAAATGTGGTAAAATAAAAATTTAAAGGTGAGGGGGCAATTTTATTTACAATCATTAAAAACTTATGAAAAGCACACTATGAACAATCATATATAAAAATGTTAAAGTGTGAAAAACTAATTAAATTCCGCATTAAATCGTTCAAATCAATTAAAGATACAGGCTGGTGCTGGTTGGCTTCAGATTTAACAATCCTCGCCGGAAAGAACGAATCTGGTAAAAGTGCAATCTTGGAAGCATTTCGTGTAAATGGGACGGTTGTACTAGCTCACTAATTCGGTAACTTTTTGGAGTTTATCAAAAGGTGTTTCATAATTCAAGCCA
>JACQQJ010000168.1 GCA_016207035.1 Nitrospinota bacterium
CAATATATGGGGTTTGCATTTTATAGTTTTGATTTTTTTCTTTTTTGCTTTGCTCTCTTTCAATAAATCTCTCAACCTCATCAAAGATTAAATCCATCATATCTTCATCAGTCTCATCTTGATGCCTTGCTATTGCCTTTTGAATAACCTCGGCTTTTACAATCTTTTTGTACTCAAAAAATAATCCATCAAAACTTGAAAGATAAGATTCGTATTTCTCTATCCTTTTGCGGAATGTATAAATGGAAGAATCAAAGGACTTGAACATTGTTACTTTCATTATACCTGTCAGACTCTTTCTTGCATTTGCCTGTATCTCCTCTTCTTCTGTCTTTATCCGTTTTTCAGTCAGATAACTATAAGGAATCAATTTTAAGCCCTTGATAGCGCGGTCAATGAAATGAAATACTGATTCAAACTCTGACTGATTTGTCTTTTTTCGCTTTTCTGAATCCTTAAACTTGAAGAATACCTGAATCCCTTCTTTATCCTCTTTTTCTTCATCGGTCTCTGACAATTCTTCCGTGAAGAAATCGTAAAGGAGTTTGTTTGTTTCTTCGAGAGATTTTAGTTTGTTGCTTATTGACTTTCTAACATCTTTACTATCCAATTTATAAGGGACATTTTCAAGCCTTTCCTCAGGAAAGATAATGGGTTCATCATTGAGAAGGGCGTCGGGAAAGTCTTTTTTAACCTGATGTTTGGTTCTTTTTACCATTATTTTATGCAGTATTGGATATAGGTCTGCAAATACATCTTCAGAATCTCTGAGTCTGAACTCTCTTTGAGTGGCGCCGAATAGAGATAATATGTTTGGAATTCCAAAATGGGCAAAAAACTTTTCATTACCGCCTTTTGCCAGTAAAATTTGATTGGCAAGGTCTTTTATACCGTTATTGACAGGTGTTGCAGAGAGCATTAAGACCTTTGGAATGGTTTTGCAATATTCTCTGTCAGTAAGCAGTTGCAATAAGTTTTGAAATGATTTGCTTCCCTGTGTCTTCAGGTTATGGCTTTCATCTATCACCAGCAAATCTATGACATTATCATTTTTTGATGCACATCTTTTTTTGCGTAGTTCATTTTTAATCTCTGTGAAACTATCGTCCAGAGCGAACTCTGTAATTGAATATACAGGGGCGCTAACTGTAATCTCTTTCAGATGATTATGCCAATCATCCCTTAATGATGCAGGACAGACTACCACTACATTTTTCCTCATGTAATAGCCAAACTCTTCTATTACCTTTCTTGCAATGAATGATTTCCCTAAACCCACACTATCACTAACAAGACACATGCCGATTTTCTCGTTATTTAGTTTTGACATTACCTTACGGAAACTCTCTTCCTGAAATAATGTCAGATTTACCCTGCTTTCAAAGCTTGGGTCTGATTTTAATTTTTCTTCAATCTCAATATCTTCCCCATAGCTTTCATATAAAATCCTGATATACATCTCATAAGGTGAATATGTTAGATTGCCAAATTTGCTGAGTCCTAAAATCTCAAGATTAAACTGCTGATTCCAGTCAATATTCGTCTCATCATTCCAGAGTTTTTCAAACCAACTGCGGTGGCTTGGATCCTGAGTATCTCCTTTTGGGATATAATTTACAATTCTATGGTCATGTTCAACATCATTCAGTTCTGTATTGCCGAGCAGTCCGCTTTTTGTAAAATTTGAGCTGCCGATAATGCCGATTGCGTTTTCGTTTTCTGAGCCGATCATGTAACATTTGGCATGAAGAAACCCCCTTTTATATAACTTAACTTTTATCCTGCCTGTGTCTAAATAGCGGTGCAAGAACTTTGCTGCCTTTTGATATTCAGGCTTGAATGGAAGGTCTTTCAGGTCTTCTTTAACATATCTTTCAGGGAATGCGGTATCCAGTTGGTTAATTCTGACCTTAGGTTCTTCACCAATAAGAAATCTAACTTCTGACAGGAGGTTTGAGCCGAGAAATACTTCAATGGCAGGTAACAATTCTAACATTCCCGGCAAATCCCAATACCCTGTAGCAATTGAAATTTGTGAGTACTTTCCTGAGACAAATAGATTGTGTAAGGTTGTTTTTAATTGAAATTTATCTATAGAATTATCTACTATTTTAGGAATTTCCATAAAATATTTGACCTCATGAAAAGGTGTCTTTTATCAGGACTTCAAATCTGTGTTTCAGGCTTTGATTTTTTCGTTTGTTATAAAAGTAAGGTCAATATTTTTCATTATATTCCAGAATGTATGTCCCCGACCTTTCTCTGATTATCCTTAATTGCAGAGTGAAATTTATAGGATATAGAATGTGTCATCTGTTTTTATATGCCTCAAAGATATAAGGCCTTTCTAAACCTGTCAAGAAGGGTTGCATCAGGCTCATTGGTAATGAATGTTAAATCACTTTGCATATTAACCATGTCCTCCACATCGTCTTTTCTGAAATTAGTTCTTGTGTTGTCATAATTTATCCTTTATGGTCTAACACTTACTTTTAAACTTATTCTACAATTGCTTGAATTATAAATGATATGCATTGTCTTCTCAAGCGTTTTTAGTTTTTCAACCCAGTTTCAACCCTGTTTCTTGACTTTCCCGCCTGAACTGCTTTAAACTTCATATCCATTAAGTTACAGGGGCATCCTTTAAACACCGCAAATATATTCTTATTTCCTATGCAATATAAAAACCTTCACAAATGGGATGTTTCTCCAGCAGAGGCAGTTGGGATTCAGAATGTTTTAAGGGAGAAAATAATACTTGAATCTACCCCCCTGCATCCCCCCTTAATAAGTTGGGAATTAAAAGTGAGGTATATTGCAGGGGCGGATATTTCCTATGACAGGTCAAGCCATTCGGGTTATTCGGTAGTAGTTGTAATGAGATTTCCAGATTTAGAAATTATAGAAGAACAATGGGCTAAGGGGGATGTTCAATTTCCTTATATACCCGGGCTTTTAGCCTTCAGAGAGGGGCCAATTCTTTTAAAGGCTTTCGAGAAAATTAAGAAGGAACCTGACCTGATTATTTTTGACGGTCAGGGGATTGCGCATCCGAGGGGTATTGGTATTGCCTCACATATGGGTATAATCCTTGATAAACCTACCATCGGCTGTGCAAAATCAAGGCTCATTGGTAGATACAGAGAACCCGGGGAAAATAAGGGGGACTTTAGCTACCTCTATGATTCCGAAAACAAAATAATTGGTGCCGCTGTCAGAACAAGATCAAATACAAAACCTGTTTTTGTATCTGCAGGATACAAGATTGATTTATCAACCTCTATAGAATTTATTTTAAAAAGCACAAGGGGTTACAGGATACCAGAGCCTACCCGTATTGCCCATAATAGTGTAAATGAATTTATGAAAAAGACGGAAAGATTAAAGGAAAATAGGGAAATGAAGAGTGGCGAGAAAATTAGAAAATAAATACCCCCTCCGTAACCAATTAAGCCAGCTATCTTAAATATCCCTAATCTTATCCTTTTATAATCTTCACGAAACAACAAATCAAAACCACTTATAGAACCACCATTTTTCAAGAATTACCTTTCCTAAATGCCAGATTTTTCCGGGATTGTATATACTGATATGAGGTTGAGGAAGTGCGTAAAAATTACCCCTTGCAAATCCTGCAGTGTTGTTTCCCAATTCAATAAAACAAGAACCACCCCCTGAAAATCGTTTATCAGGTTTTTGACCATGAATTTCCCTTGCAATGTTTTCTGCTACCACTTCTGCCTGAGAATGCGCAAATACTCCTGCCTTGGGCAAATTGAGTGGCTTATCAGGTTTATACTGCCCTGGGAGTTTAATCGTAGTTATATCGCCAATTGCATACATATCTTCAAATTTTGTTTTTAAGGTCTCTCTGTCAACAGGTATCCAGCCACTCTCATTTGTTAAGTTTGCTTTTTTAACTACCTCAGGTGCAGTATGGGGTGGAACAACAAAGAGGAGATCAAAGTCAGCAGTTTTTGAATTTTCAAAATAGATTTTCCCTTCGTCTATAGATTTAAACCTGTATTCAGGTTTGAAGTGGATCTGTCGTGATTCCAATATCTCTCTGAGCATAGGACCAATCAGAGGTCCTGCGGTTGGCATTGGTAATGGTTCTGGTGTATATATTTCAATGCTGACTTTATTACGAAGGTTTTTGTCTTTGAAAAATGAGTCAATCAAAAAGGCAAATTCATAAGGTGCAGCAGGGCATTTAAATGGTATCCCGCCAACGAGGATGATTATTTTTCCATGAGAAAAATTTCGTATTGACTCACCTGATAGTTTAGCACCTTCCAAGCAGTAAAAATTGAAAATTTTGGGGGTTTTGGGAAATTCCTTTGTATTTAATTCTGCACCAAGTGAAATAATGAGATAATCGTAATGTATGTCTTGTCCATTCAGGCTAAGAGATTTTTTATCTATGGAAATTTCAGCAACTTCGCCTTTAATAAATTCGATTCCTTTCTGTGTTAAAATTTTAAGACTTCGCTGTATCTGTTCAGGTTTTCTTAACCCGAAAATTAACCATAGGAGAGATGGATAGAATGTATGGTTCTCTTTTTTATCAATAAGGATAACTCTGTGTTCTCTCCCTAACTTTTTCTTTAACTCAGTTGCACATACAATCCCACCAATACCACCACCTAAAACTGCTACTGTCTTTGCCGTCATATAGAACTCCTTTTATCTCCTTCTATCTCGCCAGTAATACCCATAAATCCACCAAAAGGAATAGATGAAGGTATAATCCTTTCAATAACTGATAGGATTCCATGGATTACCAGGAATGGGAGAAAATATGTATATTGACTCTTAACCCCTTTAATCTGTGGAAATTCAGAAAAAATATTCGTTATCTCTCTCTGACCATAAAAACATGCATCAGAATATGAAGTCTCTTTAAAAAATCCCTTTATTTTTTTTAATAACGAAAGGATACTCAATTTATTCAGGACACCGAGAAAGACCTTAATCTTACTCACCCTTACTGCCTCTGAAATAGCCTTTGCAGGATTTTTAAAAAAATTTATTGATGTTATGGATATTGATATATCAAAACTACCGTCTTTAAAAGGGAGGCTTTCCGCTTGAGCAATGAGATATTTAATATTTTTGCTTTTGTGTTTTTTTATTGCATAGGTAAGCATATCCAGAGATTTATCCATCCCGATAACATTTTTACAGAGGCCGCCTAAAAAATGGGTGAAATAGCCTGTCCCACACCCTATGTCAAGGCAATTTTCAAGTTTCAAGCTCAGGTTTCCAGGTTCTAAATCTTGAATATTCACAGGGGTCATCATCTTCAGTAAAATCCCCTTTTCAAGTTCACTGATATATCTCCCTCTTTCAGTATTATACCAATTATCATATTCCTCGGCAGTTAATGCCATTATTAATGTTATGCCCCCTTTATTTTTTTTATAAGCCTCTCATTTCTTGAAAGCTGTTCAAAAAGAACCTCTCGCATAATGTCAAACGCCTTTATTACCTTTTGATTTGCAAGACTGTAATAAATATTAACACCATCCCTCCTTGTATCCAGCATACCCCTCTGTCGCATCAAGGACAGGTGTTGTGACAGATTTGTCTGGGGTATATCCATAAGCATTGAAAGTTCATTAACATGCCTTTCTTTATCCCTCAGAAGGTCTATTATCTCAAGCCTCTTGGGATTGCTGAAGACACAACAAATATCGGCATGCATCTGATAAATCCTTTTATCCATATATGATAATAATC
>JACQQJ010000163.1 GCA_016207035.1 Nitrospinota bacterium
ACTTTATAGAGAATTAGAAATTGAGCAAATACGACTTTTTAAATTAGAAGTAAAAGAACCTATCGTCTCCGACCCGAATAAGAAACCCGGCGATATTGATATTCTGTTTTATGATAAGAATAATCCTTACAATGCAATTGCTATACAGGGAAAACGGATTAAAGCGATAGTAGAAAAAAGTGGTTGCGAGAAAATCAATAAAATCGGGGATATTAAAGACGCGGTTCTCCAAGCAAATGCTATGCGTGATATGGGTTTCTTTAACTCTTATCTTGCATTGTTCATTGAGGTAGATGGCAGAGAACGGGAAGAAACTAATTTTTTATCTAGAGGATTAAGCGATCAGAATTTTAAGCGCATATATGACTTTTCTCATAGGGATAAATTACACAATGATGTTGGCGTCATTTTTATTGAGATAGTTCAGCCTATCGATAGGCTCATTAATAAAGCAGGAATGATCTGCATTTGTGTCGATAAAAAAGCTATACCAATGAATCAGCCAACTAACTTGACAAATCGGATTAATGAATTATGTAAAAGATGCTGAATTAATAGTTGGCAGGATGAAAAAGATGGGTTAAGTAATAGAGAGAAGGAATAAAGAAGGAAAGGATGATAAGGATGAATACAGAAGGAGTAGGAGGTGGTGAGGTATGCCAGATAATAGATTGCATAGGAAACTTTGGGAAATGGCTTTTGGGACATGCGGCTATCCCGAGGTTAGGGTGGATAAACAAATGGACGAATATTCTCAGAAAATGCCAGGCATTACACATCGATTTAAAGATCACGATCCTTTAAGGGCCGGTGATTATGAAGATTTACAGCCAGAATTGGACAAGTGGAGAATTGTTTATCGGATTTATCATATAAGTGTAGATTGTTGGTGGACTCCGTTATCAAAGGGAGAGAAACGGGCTTGGATAGAGAAAATTAGAAAAGGCTATTATCCCTCCGAGATAAACGGATATTTTTGGAAAATATTAGAAATAATAGAAAAAGACCCGCTAAGTATCTACGAAATCCTGCCTTGGCAGTGTGACCCCTTGCCTTCTGGATGGGTAGAATATATTAAAAGCAATTTTATCAATTAAAGAGATGGCTAAAATTGATTATATAAGTTTCAAACAAACAGAAATTGGCAAAATCCCGCAGGAGTGGGAAGTGGTGAGGCTTGATGAAGTTGTTGATATTAATCAGGAGACGATTGATCCGACTAAATCATTTGCTAATAAAAAGTTTAGATACATAGACATAGATTCTGTTGAGAATGGTTCTGGAATTATTAGAGGCGCCAAAGAAATTTTAGGTAAAAATGCACCATCGAGAGCTCGGCGTGTTATACATTACAACGATGTTATTATGTCTACAGTTCGTCCATATTTGAAGGCATTTACAATTGTTCCCAAAAAATTTGATAACCAAATATGTTCAACAGGATTTGCTGTATTAACTTGTAAAGGAAAAGTTACACCTTCTTATTTGCTATATACAATTTTCTCAAAGACTATTATTGAACAGTGCAATAGAATGATGACAGGTGGACAATACCCAGCTTTGAGCAGTTCTCAAGTAGAAAAACTAAAACTCCCCCTTCCCCCTCTCCCCGAACAGCAAAAAATCGCAGAGGTTCTTTCTACTTCTGATGAGGCGTTACACAAGGTTGATGATGCGATACAGAGGACGGAGAGATTGAAAAAAGGTTTGATGCAGGAGTTGCTGACAGGAAAAAGAAGGATCAAAGAGTCAAAGGGTCAGAGAGTCATAGAGTCAAAAGGCTATAAAGAAACAGAGATTGGGAGGATACCGAAGGGGTGGGAAGTGGCAAGACTGGGTGACATATGTGACCAGAGAAATGAAATAATTCAACCGACAAGAGAGGGGATAGTCAAATTTGTGGGCTTAGAACATATCGAATCAGGAAAAACCAGCATTAGATCTTTTTCCTCCGATTCAAATGTTAAAAGTTCGAAATTTAAATTTTATAAAGGCGATATTTTATATGGTAAGTTGCGTCCTTATTTAGATAAAGCTGTCATTACAGATTTTGAAGGAATTTGCTCTACGGATTTATTAGTTTTAAATCCTGAAAAAACTAAAAGCTTCTCAGGATTTTTAAATTATACACTTCATTATGATAGGTTTGTAAGTCATGCAAAATCTACTACATCTGGAACTAATCATCCAAGAACTTCTTGGAAAGCAATAGCCAAATTCAAACTTCCCCTCCCCCCCCTCCTCGAACAGCAGAAAATTGCTGAAATCCTGAGCACAGTTGATAAGAGACTGGAATTGTTGAGAGAGAAGAAGGAGAGGTTTGAGAGGGTAAAGAGGGGATTGATGAATGATTTGTTAACGGGAAGGAAAAGGGTAAAAGTAGGGGCTTAGGATGACAGATTTTACCGAAAAGAAACTTGTGGAAGACTATATTCTCCAGCGATTGCAGGAGAAAGGCTGGAAGTTTGTTCCGGCAGACAATCTTGAGCGTAACAGTTACAAGGAGCCTCTGCTCATTCCTAATCTGGTGCGGGCCTTAAAAATAATAAATGTAAGGGCAGGTTTTAAACCCGCCCCTACCATTGTCAGTGATGAAGAAATAAACAAGACTCTCAATGAGCTTATGCTCACAGTTTCAGGCATAGAGGGTTCAAAACGGATTTTGTTTTTTTATAAATTTGGCATCCCTGTCAAGTTTGAGAAAGAGAGGGTTGTTAACTATATCCGTCTTTTTGATTTTGCGGACATCAGCAACAATGAATTCATTGTAACAAGGCAGGTCAATTATGACGGCAGGGAAAGGATAAGGACAGACTTGATGTTTTATGTCAATGGCATCCCTCTGGTTAATATTGAGTGCAAGAACCCTGTGAGTCTTTCTGAAAACTGGTATAACGCCTATAAACAGATTAAGGACTACGAAAAAACAGTTCCAGAGCTTTACAAGTATATCCAGATAGGCATTGCTGCTGAAGTGCAGGCAAGGTATTTTCCCATTGTTTCCTGGCAGAAAGAGGTAAAGGTTAGTGAATGGAAATGGAACAAGCACGACTCAGTGGACTTTATGGACTCTATTGACTCTACTATTGAAATGCTCTCTCCTATCACCCTCCTTGACATAATTAATAACTTTCTATTTTTCAGAATAGAACGAGGCGAAGCAACAAAGGTTATAACGAGATATATGCAGTACAGGGCAGCTAATAAAATAGTCAATAGAGTCGTGGAGTTTTTAAAGTCAATAGGGTTAATAGACTCTTTAGACCCCTCGACTCCCAGACTCAAAAACAAAGGTCTTGTCTGGCATTGGCAGGGGAGTGGGAAGACCCTCACCATGATATTCGCAGCAAATAAGCTCTATTACTCTACATTGCTTGAAAACCCTACTGTCTTTTTTATTGTTGACAGGGTTGAGTTAGAAGAACAGCTTTATAAGGAATTTTTCTCACTGGACATCGTAAAGCCTGAGATTATCGGCTCTGTTTGGGAGCTTAAGGAGATATTAAAATTTGATGACTACAGAGGGAAACGAGGGGTTTTTATAGTCCTTATTCATAAGTTCAGATATGAAGAGCTTAATAAATTACAGAAAGAGATAGAAAGGATTTCAGAAATTAAAGAAACCATTATGAATAGAAAGAATGTCATTGCCTTTGTGGATGAGGGGCACAGGACACAATATGGGTTGCTTGCAAGCCAGATGAAGGCATTTCTAAAGAGTGCCTTTTTCTTTGCCCTCACAGGCACACCTATATCAAAAAGGGATAGAAATACCTATCTGGAATTTAGCTATCTCCCTGATGAGCCTTATCTTGATAAATATTTCATCACAGATTCCATTAAAGATAATTTCACAGTGAAGATTGTTTACCAGCCAAGACTTGAAAAAGAGGTTCATCTTAAAAAAGAGATGCTGGACGCATTTTTTGAGACCGAGCTTGAAGAGCTGCCAGAAGATGTCAGGGATGGTGTAGAAGAAAGGATTAAGAAACGGCTTAATGCGATAAAACTTTTCCTTGAAAATCCCCATAGGATAAGGTTGATTGCTGAAGATATAGCATCCCATTTTAAAGATAATATTGATGGAAAATTTAAGGCTATGGTAGTTGCTGCAAGCAGGAAGGCATGCGAGCTCTACCGAAAGGAATTAAATAAACATCTGCCAGAGGAGTATGTTGAAGTAATCATGACCTATGGCAGAGAGGATGAGTCTTTACTATTGGAGGCAGTTGCAGAGACAAAGGCACACTATGGAAATAAGGATATAGATAGTATAAGAAAAGAGACTATTGAAAAGTATAAAGAAGAAGAATTCCCTAAGATATTGATTGTAACTGATATGCTCCTTACAGGATTCGATGCCCCTACCTTACAGGTTATGTATCTTGATAAGCCACTCAAAGAGCATCGTCTTTTGCAGGCTGTAGCGAGGACAAACAGACCATTCAATGATATAAAGGAAGCAGGACTTATTATTGATTATATAGGCATCTTGAAAGAATTTAAGAGAGCGCTTGAAATGTATAGCGAAGAAGACATTAAAAGCGCCTTGTTCAGTTATGACAATTTGATAGAGGAGTTTGTTCTTCTTATACACGAGATTCTCGAAATACTTAAGGAAATGCCCAGGGATTATGAAAGAGAGACCTTGCTTAAGGCAGTAGAAATCCTTACTACCGATAAAAGAAAAGAAAAAGAATTTGTCGGAAATTATAAAAAACTGAGGAAGACATTTGAACTTATTGGCCCTGATGAAATCAAGCTTGAATATTTTGAAGATTACAAATGGCTCTCTGCAATTTATACCTATTACATGAAAGTAGTTGTTCAAAAACCGATCTATGAGGGATATATACAGAAGTATTACAATAAAACAGAAAGATTCATCCATAATGCTACTGAAATAGATAAACTTGAAAGAGATCTCCCCTCAATAGATTTTGATACTAAATATCTTGAAAAACTAAAAGAGCGGATAAAAAGCAAAAAAGAGAAGGCTGCTAATATCCTTTTTACACTGAACAGGTTGGTGCTTGTTGAGAGGCATAGAACCCCTGTCTATGAATCACTGGTAGAGAAGGTTGAACGGCTTTTAGAATTATGGAAAGAAAAGATAAAGGACTATGAAAAGATTTACCTTGAAGGCTCAAAAATATTCCAGGACATAAACACTCTCTCTGATAGGCAGAAATCCCTCGGGTTTACAGATCCTGAGTATGCAATACTCCTTGAACTTGAGAGAGCCCTCGATAAAAGCGATGGACTTGTTGAGGAGGTAAAAAAACTCTCAAAGGAACTTCAAAAATATATGTTCTTTGGCTGGTTCAATCAGACTACTGTTAAAAAAGAGGTTGAGCGTGAAATAAGGAGATTTGTGAGGGGGATTAAAGGGAGATACAATCTATCCTTAGATACAATGAATGGGCTGCATGACAAGCTTATGGAAGGTGTGAAAAATTATGGAACAGCATGATTTGCGATACAGGATTTCTTACAGGGACATAAAGTATCCCAGATTGGAGTTTACAACAGGAGAGCTTTTACTTGTCCTTCCTTTCGGGCATAAGCATGAGATGCTTTTAGAAAAACATAATGGATGGATATGGGAAAGGGTAAATTTTATAGGAGAGTGTTTGCAGGAAGCCGCAGGAAAGAAATTATTTGAAAGGACAAATAAGGAGTTTAAGGATATTGTCTATTCCTCTGTTAAAAAAGCCTCAAAGGAATTGGATGTAAAAGTCAGGGGTGTTTACTTCAGGAAGATGAGAACAAAATGGGCAAGCCTGAGTTCTAAGAAAAATTTAACTATTAATAGGGTGATGATGTATTTGCCCCTTCATTTAATAAAATATGTCATCCTCCATGAAATGACCCATCTTATAGAGAAAAGGCATAATGATAGGTTTTGGGGAATGTTATTAGAGAGATGCAAAAGATACAGGGAGATGGAAAAAGAGATGTTCATTTATTGGGTTATAATTAATAGGCATACCCATTAAATCTTAATTCATCTTTGGTTGTTAAAATTTATGTTGAGGATGTATATCTTTGTTAATTTATCCTGTATAATTTCTCTATGCATTTTATTGCAGACCTTCACATCCATTCAAGATATTCAAGGGCAACCAGCAAAGATATGTCACCTGAAGGTATATGGAAATGGGCGCAGCTCAAAGGTATTACGGTAATAGGGAGTGGTGACTTTACCCATCCAAAATGGTTTAAAGAGCTGAGAGAGAAGATTGAACCGGCAGGCAATGGACTATTCCTATTGAAAAAGGGGTTTCAAATAAATGATATTCCGGATTCATGTAAATCAAATGTCTTTTTCCTCCTCTCCGCAGAGGTAAGCTGCATCTATAGGAAAAAGGGAAAGACGAGAAAGATACATTCCATCATTCTTATCCCTGACTTTACTGATGCCGAACGGATAAATACCGCATTATCACGGAGAGGAAATCTTAATGCCGATGGAAGACCAATATTGGGGATAGATACAAAGGAACTCCTGAAAATCATCATAGATGTATCTCCTCATTCCCTGTTCATCCCTGCCCATGCATGGACCCCTCATTTTTCTATCTTTGGTGCAGAATCAGGCTTTGATTCCCTTGAAGAATGCTTTGAAGAACTTACGAATCATATTTATGCCATAGAGACAGGGCTCTCCTCAGACCCGCCAATGAACTGGAGGCTTTCAGCTTTAGACAGAATAACCCTCATATCAAATTCAGATGCCCATTCACTGAAAAAGATAGGCCGTGAGGCAACTATATTCGATACAGATATATCCTATAAAGCTATAGTAAAGGCTATAAAGACAAAAAAGGGTTTCATCGGAACTATAGAATTTTTCCCTGAAGAGGGGAAATATCATTATGACGGGCATAGGCTGTGCGGAGTCAGACTCTCGCCAAAAGATACTATAAAACATAACTACCTCTGTCCGGTATGCGGTAAAAAGGTTACTGTCGGGGTAATGCACAGGGTAGAAAAACTTGCAGACAGAAAAGATGGATTTATACCCGAAGGATTCCCCTCTTTTTATTCCATAATTCCGTTACCTGAAATTATTTCTGAAACCCTGAATATTGGTATAAATAGTAAGGGAGTGGATAATGTATATCAAAGGCTGTTACAGAGACTCGGTAGTGAGTTTAAAATTCTCATGCATACATCGTTAGAGGATATTGGGGAGGCGGGTTCTGCCCTTCTCAGGGAAGCCATCTCAAGGATGCGTTCAGGAAATGTGTTTATCAAGCCCGGTTTTGATGGTGAATATGGAAAAATAGAGATCTTTAAGATTGCAGAGATAAGAGATAAGATGAAATGATACTTTAGGCTTTTCAATTAAATGTTCGAACATTTTGCCTGCTGCAGGGTGTGGTTCATATTTTTTTTATAGTTAAAATGTTTCAATGATGGTATATTCTAACAACCATCAAAATAATAAATCATGCAATCTCGTTATAGTGTCCTGTTGATAACCTGAGATAGGAGGGATATTATGGAGGATGAACGGTTTAGCATTTATATGGCGATGGATGGCCCGCACCTGGATGGACTGATCGGCAGCGCTGGAATCCTTCGATTTGACTGGCCGGAGCGCAAGTTCTACATCCAGCATTATGACGGTATAAGCGCCGCCCACAATGTCTCTCTATCACCCAACGGTCGCCTGGCACTCCTTGGCAATTTCAGCCAGCAGTTGGTCCTTCTTGATATATCGAGACCAGATGACATGAAGATAGTGGCGAGGCAGTCTACAATGTATTTCGAGGAGGCCCCTTATCGGCTTCGCTCGAATACCCATCATCTCTGGTACCCGGATAACGAAACATTTATAGGGGCTGTCGGTGATCACCTCTATCGTTTTCATGTAGATCATTTGAAAGAGCCTGAACAACTCGGCCCTCACAAACTTCATAATGCCCATGAGATCAGGTGGGACCCTGGCCGCAGGTACATCCTTATAGGAGATTTAGGCCCCGAACACACGGATGCTCGGCAGATTGCGGTCTTTGACCTCGAAGAGGCCGACCCCCTCAAGCGCACCAGGGTCATTAAGCTGCCAGGTACTGTATGGCACTGCTGCGTTCATCCGCAAAAGGCGGTTGGCTATGCCTTGACATATTCATTTGCCACAGAGCAGGAAAACTATGTGGACTGGTCTCCGGCATATACCCGAGAATATATATTTGAGGTAGACCTTCCAACTGCCAGGATAACCCGTGTATGGAGCTGCGGGTCAGAATTTCCGATCCATTTGAATTCTGATGTGGATGTCACAAAGGATAACTATCTCTATGTTGCCTGCGGTGGCAGTCATACAGTTGTTGAAATTCCACTGGATCAATTCGACGAAAGCAGGGTGCTTGATTGTGTGCCAGCGTGGTGGATGCGGGCTCTTCTTTGGCGTCAGCGGCTGAAAAATCTGTTGGGTGCTTTAAGCAGACGAGCGACCATCATCAGCACCCATTTCATCTTACAGACCCTGCAGGTGACCGGCTGGAGGATACTGGATGGCATCTATGCTGCACGAGTCTCCCCGCAGGGTAACTACCTGATTACCGGGAACAGGGGCTACAATGTAGTTACTGTTTACGACCGCAAGACATTTAAGAAACTCTACAGCAAGCTCCTCCCGTTCCGGAGGGACAGGTATATCAAAAGCCCTCACTATCACCTGGGATGGCGAGGATACCATCTTGGATTTCACCATAGTGAGGTTATCTCTCGCTGAGGCCTTATGAAAAGGGAAAAACAATGGTTCAGATAGATATCCCGGCAGCCTTTGTCGTCAGTATGTTTTCCATTGACCTCGGTAGGAATATCTTGAAGGCAGAGGCTGAAAAGACCTATGGGGGGAGGCCGTCAATTTACTACCGATACCTTTTCCGCTCGGTCTTTTTTGCTGGATTTGTCATTGCCCCCGCTGGCATTTACTTGCTATCTGGTTGGCCTGGTTGGGAACAGATCTATTGGAGCAGACGTCCTGAGCTGGTCATGCATACTGGATGGGTGAATGCACTTATTCCAACTTTTTTCATTATGGCCATCATGCTCGGAGCTTATCTTGGTCATGTTCTTGGATACCAATGGCTTATCAGCGGCAGGGCAAACTACCTGAGGCCTACCTATATTGGCGTTGTTATTGTGGTTACAATCATCGTAGTAATAAATTATCCTTCTTTTCTCCTGGTTGGCACCTATGATCAATACCACAACTTAAACGGGCAAGCCCGTACGGATATGACAAGCGTATGGAGTAATCCCTATGGTTTTTCCATAGCCTGGTTGGGGGTCATGATCTATTTTGTCATCGCTTCGGCTTATCTCATCCGAACCATATTGAGGGAGTCTGCCTCATATTCTAAAGGCTGACCGTCATTGGAGTATCATTGAGGAGTTCTTAGAGGCATCACTTTATTGACTTTTCAGCATCTTCATTGTTTCTCTGAGAAAGGCGGGTAAATCGGCTGGCTGCCTTGAGGTAACGAGATTTCCATCAACAATCACTTCTTTATCCTCGTAAATGGCACCAGCATCCTTTATCTCTTTAACAACTGACTTATAACAGGTGGCATGTCTGTTTTTTAACAAACCTGCTGTTATTAATAGCTGAGGACCATGACATATGGCAGAAACGGGTTTATTCTTTTGAAAGAAATATTTTGCTATTTCAATTGCATCCCTTTCTTTTCGTACTATTTCAGGTGCCTTTCCACCAGGGAGAAAAAGGAGGTCGTAATCATCTAAATTAACCTCTTTCAGTGTTTTATTAGCCTCCACATCATAGCCATGTATCCCCTTTATCATGCCTTTTTTTATTGAAGCAATATCCACCCCTATTCCCTCTTCTTTCAGCCTGTAATAGGGGACAAGAAGTTCAGTATCCTCAAAATTATCAGCACTAATAATTAGTGCCTTCATACTATTACAGCTCCCAAAACTGATTTAATGTTTCCTGAGACTATCTTACTTAAGCCTTTCTTCCGCTCTACCCCAATGAATGTTTTTAAAGAATGCCTCTATGTAATCAGCCCTCTTAAGACCGTAATCAATCATAAAGGCATGTTCAAAAACATCCATTATCAATATTGGATTACACCCTGATGGATGTGAGACATCATGCTCATTTATCCAGAAGTTGATCAGCCTTCCATTGGTAACATCCTGATAAAGTGATGTCCAGCCGATCCCGCGCATTGTCCCGGTTGACTTGAAGTCCTTTTCCCATGCCTCGTAACTACCGAAATTATCGTTCAGCCTTTGAGCAAGCTTTCCGTTTTTATTCATGCCACCTTTTCCACCCAGGTTTTCAAAATAATACTCATGAAGCCTCATACCATTAAATTCCCATCCCAATCGTCTTTTTAGTTCAGCAAACTCAGGAGTGCCTGTTTTTCCTTCCTTTAACATATGCCCAAGTATATCGAGCACTTTATTGGTATTTGTCACATAACCCTGATAGAGTGTAAAATGATTTTTTAAAAGGGTTTCACTAAATCCCTCTATCCCGATAAGTTTTGAGTAATCAGTTGCATTGTATGGCATACTTTTTCCCTCCTTATTAGAATTGATATTTTTCAAAAATAAACTCTTTTTTGCCTGTTCTTTGGTATTTCAGGCTCGTTTTACCATTTTCAGCTAAAAATAAGCTGTTTTTGCTGTTTATAAATATAACTCATTTTATCC
>JACQQJ010000164.1 GCA_016207035.1 Nitrospinota bacterium
CTTATTTACTATAAACTGTTCACTATGCACTATGCACTATTCCCATGCTGAAGAGCAGACTCCTTCCAAAAACATAAAGGAACCAGTTTTTATATCTGCGGACAGGCTCGAGTTTAAGCAGAAAACCTCCCCTGAATCCCCTCCTTCTGAAGGAAGGGAAAGGGGTGGTTACATAATTGATGGGAAGGGTAATATTGAGATTTGGTTTAGGGATAAGGTTATCTTTGGTGACACAGTTGAGTTTAACACAGATACAGAGATTGGCTATATAAAGGGGAATGTGGTTATGTCAGACCCCGAAAGTCAGATAATTTCTGAATCAGCAGAATTCAATATAAAGACTGCTACCGGTATACTGCACAATACTGCAGGGGTTCTCGCGTCAAAATACTATTTCACAGGGGAAAGGGTAGAAAAGATTGGCACGGATAGATATACATTATTCAGTGGAACCCTCACAACATGCCGTGGGGATATACCTGCATGGAGATTCAGGGTCAGGAAATCGCACATACATTTGGAACACTATGCCTATCTAACAGGGGCCTCCCTTTTAATTAAGGATGTTCCAGTATTTTATCTCCCCTACTGGATTGTCCCTATTAAGACACAGAGGGCAACGGGATTACTTGCACCTTCCTTTGGTTCAAGTAATAAGGACGGACTTTTTATTAACAACAGTTTTTTCTGGGCAATAACTGACCATCAGGATGCCACAATTTATCTGGACTATTTAGAGAAAAAGGGATTCAGGGAGGGGCTTGAGTACAGATACTACCTCAGTAAAAACAGTTCAGGGAATTTTTTTGGTTCTTATTTAAAAGAAAAGGACACTGAAAGGGAATTTTATAAGATAAATTTTGACCACAACCAATTGTTTCCACTCGGGATTCAGGGTGTGGTTAAGGTTGATATTTTAAGCGATGCGAATCAAGACAAGGAATATGAGGATGATACTGCTTTAAGGACGAGGAGGTATACGGATTCCTTTATAAGACTTACAAAAAGCTGGCCTTCAAGGAGTCTCCAGATCCTTGGGCGAAAGAGGGAGAGTGTAGAATCAGGCTATAGTGAGATATATGCACAGGCACCAGAGGTTACATTTGTAAATCAGAAGGAGAGGATTGGAAAATTGCCGTTTTTTTTTAATATAGATTCGTCTTTTACCGGTTTCAGGAATGAAAAGGGTAAAGATAAGACAGAGTTAGAACGGGCTGATATCCATCCTGTGATTACTTATACATTTAATAAATACCCATGGCTTACCTTAACGCCTGCTGTTGGCATAAGAGAAACCTATTACAGCAGAGGTATAAATAGAGTGGATAGCTTTACGAGGGACCTCTATGATATTGAATTAAAAATGGAGGGGCCAAAGTTTTTCAGGATATTTGACCCTGAACTTGATTCAGGGAGATCCCCTCTCAAGCATATTATTGAGCCGAGGATTGTTTATAATTATATACCTGATATAAATAAGGAGGATAGGAGGGAGATAATACAGATAGACAATATTGATGCTGTAACATCACAAAATATTGTATCCTATTTTTTAACAAATAGAATGTTAAAAAAAACACTTGATGAAAAATCTCAAACTGATGAAATTTTCAGATTGGAGATAAGTCAGCAGTATGATATAAACGAGGCAAATAGAAGTGATAGTGCATCTTTAAATCCGAACCGCCCCTTTTCAGATGTGAGATTTGACCTGGATACCCGTATCATAAAACCCTTTATATTTAATTACGATACAAGATTTGATGTCTATGAAAGTAAAATCAATACTGCAAATCTGGATATCGGTGTAAATTATAAGGATATCTGGTATCTGACTGCTGAAAGGAGATACACACGAAAACCTGAATCTATTTTTGTAACAGGTATTGCCGGGATTAATGTAACAAAGAATCTGAATCTCCAGTACAGCTCCAGATACGATGAATATAACAAAAAATTCCTTGAAAATGATTACAGCACGACATATTCATCAGGATGCTGGGAGTTCTCCTTTGATATAGTTGATAGAAAATATTTTGCAGGAAGTGAGGAGTTAAATGAGACAAAATTCTTCTTTCTCATAACGCTGAAAGATATTGTATCCATAGGAGAGAGGGGGAATCTTGGATTGATTCAGAGAAAGATATAATTTCTTGTATCATGACAAAATCCATTGTAAAATTTAATTAATGGTATTCCATGAAGTTTGAATGAAAAGGAGATACTTTATGAAACCGGTAAAGATAAAAGAGGGTATTTTCTGGGTAGGGGCGATGGACTGGGATAGAAGGCTATTCGATTCCCTTATACCGCTCCCTGACGGTACCAGTTACAATGCCTACCTGATTTATGGAAGTGAGAAGACGGTATTGATTGATACCGTTGACCCAAGTAAGGTTGATATACTTTTGTCCCATGTAAAGGATGTTCAAAAAATAGATTTTATCATCTCTCAACATGCTGAACAAGACCACTCAGGTGCAATCCCCCAGATACTTGATAAATACAGAGAGGCAAAAGTAATAACAACACCAAAAGGTAAAGGCTTACTCATAGACCATCTCCATATCGATGGGGAAAGGATTATTACCGTTGCTGATGGAGAGACCCTCTCCATAGGTGGCAAGACATTAGAGTTTATGCATACCCCCTGGGTCCACTGGCCAGAGACAATGATAACCTATATACATGAGGATAAGGTGCTTTTTACCTGTGACCTCTTTGGCTCACATCTTGCCACATCGGGTTTGTACTCAGAGGAGGACTGGAAGGTAAGTGAAGCAGCAAAGAGGTATTATGCTGAAGTAATGATGCCCTTCAGGGTAACTATAAGAAGGCATATTGAAAGGCTTGAGAAATATCAAATTGGCACAATAGCAGCAAGCCATGGTCCTGTCTACAATGACCCTCAGTGTATCATTCAATTACATAGAGAGTGGGTCTCTGATAAAGTGAGCAATACGGTAATCCTTCCCTATGTAACAATGCACGGAAGCACCCAGCTGATGGTAGAATATATAACAGAGTCCCTGTCAGATAAAGGGATTCATGTAGAGAGATTTAATCTACCTGTGACTGATATGGGGAAATTGGCCATAGCACTGGTTGATGCAGCTACTATTGTATTTGGCTCCCCAACAGTCCTTGTCGGTGCACATCCACTTGTTATGTCAGCATCATTTCTGGTAAATTCCCTGAGACCAAAATTGAAGTTTGCTTCTATTATCTGCTCTCATGGGTGGGGTGGTAAAACGGTTGAGCAGATTACAGGTATGCTGTCAAATCTAAAATTAGAGATGCTGGAGCCGGTAATTATAAAGGGTAAACCAAAGGATGATGACTTCAAATCCCTGGAAAAATTGGCATCTGAAATTGCTGATAGACATAAAAAGAATAGCATCGTTTAATCTGGATAGTTTATTGTATGACTGGAAACGAGATTAGAAGAAAATTTCTTGACTATTTTAAGGAGAGGGGACATGAGATCGTAAAAAGTTCTCCCCTTATACCTGAATCAGATCCCACACTCCTTTTTACAAATGCAGGGATGGTTCAGTTTAAGGATCTCTTTCTCGGTAAAGAGAAAAGGGATTATACAAGGGCTGCCTCATCCCAGAAGTGTGTGAGGGCAGGGGGAAAGCATAATGACCTTGAAGTTGTAGGGAGGACAGCGAGACATCATACCTTCTTTGAGATGCTGGGTAACTTTTCCTTCGGCGACTATTTCAAGGAGGGTGCAATTGGGTATGGATGGGAGTTCATGACAGAGATTGTAAAATTACCAGAAGAGAAGCTCTGGATTACTGTTTATAAGAATGATGATGAGTCTTTTAGAATATGGAATGAGAAGACTGGGATACCATCCAATAAAATTATAAGGCTCGGCGAAAAGGACAATTTCTGGAGTATGGGGGATACAGGCCCGTGTGGACCCTGTTCAGAGATTCATATAGATCAGGGGGAAGGGATAGGGTGCGGCAGACCTGAGTGTGGAGTTGAGTGTGACTGTGACAGATTTATGGAATTGTGGAATCTTGTATTCATGCAGTATAACAGGGATGCAAAGGGGGTCCTTACACCCCTGCCAAATCCGAGTATAGATACAGGAATGGGGCTGGAGAGGCTCTCTGCTGTCCTGCAGAGGGTAAAGAGCAACTATGACTCTGACCTCTTAAGACCAATTATAAACCTTACAGAAGGTCTTTTTGAAAAGAGATACGGTAAAGATAGTACTATGGATATCTCCTTCAGGGTTATAGCAGATCACAGCAGGGCAATAACATTTCTGATTGGTGATGGGGTCATCCCTTCAAATGAGGGTAGGGGTTATGTCCTGAGGAGAATCATACGCCGTGCCTCAAGACATGGGAGAATGTTGGGAAAAAGTGACCCATTTTTATTTAAGACATCCGATATTGTAATTGAATTAATGAAAGATACCTATCCTGAGATTACTGACAGGAGTGGATATATATCAAAAGTGATTTCTGCAGAGGAAGAGAGGTTCAGCAGCACATTAGATTACGGCATGAAAATGCTGAACAATATGATTGAGAACCTGAAGGCAAAGAATGAAAAACTGATTCCAGGCTCAGAGGCATTTAAACTCTATGATACATACGGATTCCCTCTCGACCTTTCAGAAGATATAGCGAGAGATAGTGGACTTGTAGTTGATTTAGATGGATTCAAAAGGGCAATGGAGGTTCAGAAGGAGAGGGCGAGGGCATCATGGAAAGGCACAGGAGAGGAGAGGGTGAAATCTGTATATAAGGATATAGTTCATAGAATGAAGGGGGTTCAATCCCTTTCAAAACCACAAAGGGACATGTTTACAGGATATGAATATCTAAAATCTGAAGGGAAGGTTCTCTTTATAATAAAGAATAGTGGGACTGTTGAAATTGCATCAGAGGGGGAACAGGTAGAGATAGTTCTGGATAAAACCCCATTCTACGGTGAATCTGGAGGACAGGTTGGAGATACGGGAAGGCTCTGGAATGAGGGTATCCATATAGATGTTGTAGATACAAAGAAACCACTATCAAATTTAATTATCCATACCTGCATAATTAAAAAGGGAGATATTAAAGTTGGGGATACATTAAATACCTCTATAAATATTGATAAACGAAAGGCAATCGTATTAAATCATTCTGCCACACATCTCCTCCATACAGCCCTGAGGGATGTCTTTGGAGACCATGTAAAACAGGCAGGTTCACTGGTAGCCCCTGACAGACTCCGCTTTGACTACACCCATTTCTCCGCTCCAGCCCTAAAAGAGCTCTATAAAGTCGAAGAGATAGTTAACCAGAAGATTAGAGAAAATTATCCTGTCGAGACATCAATTATGGAACTGGATGATGCTGTTAAGGGAGGGGCAACTGCCCTCTTTGGTGAAAAATATGGCGAAGAGGTCAGGGTTGTAAAGATGGGCGATTACAGCAAGGAACTATGCGGCGGGACCCATGTGAGGGCTACTGGGGATATAGGGTTATTCAAGATAATCCATGAAGGGAGTATTGCATCAGGTATGAGAAGGATAGAGGCACTTACCGGTGAAGATGCCTATAGGTATATACGAGAAGAGGAGGGGCGATTGCTCGGGATAAGAGAGATGCTCAAATCACCCCCCTTTGAAGAATTGATAAGGGTTAAGAGGATATTAGAGAGAAATAAAGAACTGGAGAGAGATGTGCAAAAACAGAAAGAAAAAATTTCAAGGGATATGAGCGGAGATATGGTATCTGAGATGAAGGCAATAAAAGGGATA
This sequence comes from Nitrospinota bacterium, assembly GCA_016207035.1. GTDB lineage: Bacteria > Nitrospinota > Nitrospinia > UBA9942 > UBA9942 > JACQQJ01. The sequence goes on from JACQQJ010000164.1 coordinate 5,777, forward strand.
AATGTCCTTTCAAAAAATCTCGGCAATTTTGATATTAAAGATTTAAGAACCTTTGTAGATTCCACAAAAGTCAGGGTGAAATCAGGTGTCATCGTTGTAGGCTCGGTAACGGATGGCAAGGTTTCTCTGGTAGCAGGGGTTACAAAAGACCTTACCACAAAACTCAATGCAGGGGAGATAATAAAACAGACTGCGTCTATCGTGGAGGGGAGCGGGGGTGGTAGGGCTGACATGGCTCAGGCAGGTGGAAAGAATCCTGCAAGACTCGGAGAGGCGCTGGAGAAGGTGTATGAGATAATTGAAAAGATGCTATTGTGAGCAAAAAGTATATCTGAATTTATCCCGGATTATGCGTGAATGGTAAAATGTTGATATGATTCAAGAGATTCGCATGCAATCAGTTCGCCCCATGAACGGTAGCAACAGGTCTTCAGACCTGTTCATAAACTTCCCAGATAGGTCCACTATCTGCTTCAGCTTTGGCTCTGACCAGCAAATCCGCTCGGCTGCCTGTCAGTGTCTCTTTGCCGTCTCCTTTCTGTCGTGAGCCTTGTGCCATCTGCCGTCCCGGCCCCGCCGGAGAGAGGGCATCGACGGCCACCCGAAGATATGTTACAGCTAAAGCGACAACGACGACAAAGCTAAGCAGAAACCATCGCGAGTCGATCATGACCGCCTTCCATCCCAAGGATGTTCCAACATGTGCGAGAGATCGTGTATCCACGTGTCCGTCTAATGGTGCGAATGAGGAGCATTCGCACTATTCTCCAGGAGCTAAGCGACCGGAGAACGATTAAAATCAGCAGTGGCTGTAAGCCATCCGCTGGATTTTTTTGTTAGGCTGTTTATCGATTAAACGATATTTTCCCCTCATTGTATTTGTGAATCAACATTGATATGAGGGATTGATACGGTATCCCCTCTTCGATTGCTTTAGCCTGAATTTTCTTTAAATCTCGTTCGCTCATTCGGATATTGATCCGCTTTCGTTTGCTCAGGCTATAGCGGGCATATTCCTCGTATTGTTTTTTTTCTTTCTTAGTGAGGTCAGAAATCCATTCTTCTTTTTCAAGTGACTTCGCCAATTTCATTTCCTCTTTATCCAAATATACTGGTTTCTTCATTTCTTGCCTCCCAAATACTTCTTCGTTGCCTTGCTATTTGGTATTATTGTTTTCAAAAATATTTTCTCATTATCCTCAACATATGGCACCGAATAGACATAATTCTCAATCTTTACCAGAAAAACTTTCTGATTCGGATATTTTGCGAGATTTGGATGTTTTATTCTGTTAACCAAATCTCCTAATGCAATGGCCAATTCTACCTGTTCAAATGACACGCCTCTAACTTTCTTGAGCAATTCATTTTTCTCATCACTCCAGTCAAAATATTTCATGAGCGTGTGCCTATTGTATTCTTTTTATATAATAGCGGCGATTCTTGTTTCTGTCAAATTGTTTTTATAAAAATAAATATCTGTTCGCTTCCAGCGAGTATGATGAGTTTGGTTAGCCATTCGTTGCAGAATTGAAATTGTAGCAATAGGGACAGTAAAAAAAGCAAAGATAGTGCCAAGTGAGAGGAGTGCAAAGATTGACTCAATATCAAAGGATGGAAAGGAGAGGTCGGGGAGATTGGACTCCAGATTGGAGATTTCAGATTGCAGATCCCCGACTACTACATTCGAGGACAGGTTTTTAATATCTATTTGATCGAAGGGGATGAAAATATCTGCCTCCCCTCTTTTATCTTCCGTGATATGTGTTGTTGTAAGTCCTGACGACTTCATCAATAGCTCAGTGGAAATTCCCCTCAGATTGAAGATCAGGAATGGATTTTTGTCTATCTCGTTGGCAACGATGTAATAGACCGCTGCGAGATGCTTGCAGGGATTTGCCCAATCGGGACAGGAACACTCGGCAGGGATGTCATCCCAGCTCCGGGGAAGCAAATGAACCTTATGCTCGGATAGGAGCATGAGCAATGCCTCAGGGAGTTTTCCAAGACTGAGATCAGAGGCGATTGCAGGGTTTGATTCGATAATCTCTGTTATCCGTTTTACCTGCGAATTATTAAATCTCTTAAGGTTTATCTTTATATTGTAGGGTTTTGGCCTTGAACCCTGAACCTTTGCAGAGATCTCACCCTCCTTAATATCAATCGTCCTGACGCTCCCGTTGTTGGCATATCTCCTCCCCCTTGGAAGACGATTGGTATTATAGTCAATCCTCTCCATTGCCTCAATCCATGCATTACCCCACCATGTCCTGCCAAAGGATTTTCTCAAAGCCATTTACACACCCCTTGCATCTACATCCATCACCGCTTTATAATAGACCGAAAGCGAGGTTATTTCAATCTCTTTTATGAATAACAACCTGATTTTAAACACGAATTTACACTAATATTAACGAATTGCACAGAAATATAAGATAGAGAATAGACGTCAGAAGATAGATTTCTACTTTCTATATTCTATCTTCTTTATTTGTGTCAATTCGTGTTCATTCGTGGTAAAAGCTTTTATAATTTAATTTATATGCATAAACTCCTGATTTTTGCAAAATCCCCAATCAAGGGAAAGGTAAAGACCCGTCTTAAAAAAAATACCCCACTGACCGATGATAATATTCTGAAGCTATACACAGCCTTCCTGAAAGATACAATTGTTTCAGCCTCTCTCTCAAATGTCCAAAAGATATATATAGCCTATTATCCAGAGGATTCAGAAAAACTGATGCACAAGACAATTTTTAAATCCACAATCCGAAATCTAAAATCCAAAATAAAAATGTTTCCCCAATCAGGCAATGATTTTGATGATAGGGTTACAAATGCTATAAAAGAGATTCATAACGATATAAGAGATAATATAGTAATACTAGGCAGCGACTCTCCTCATATCCAACCCGCTATAATAAACAGGGCATTTAGATTTTTGTCTACCCCCCCTATCCACCCCTTACAAAAGGGGGGAAAGGGGGGAGGTTCACCAGAGGGGTGGGGGAATTTGAAGGGGTCGATGGTTTTAGGTCCAAGTGGAGAAGGGGGGGTATATTTAATAGGCCTAAGATACGAAGGAAAAATAAACTTTAAGGGGGTTTTCATTGCTAAAAATGAGAGCGATAACCTGCTTAAGATCGCCAGAAGAAAAAAATTATCTCTTCTCTTGCTGGAAGAATTAACAGATGTGGATGTCAAATCAGACTTGATAACCCTTATCAGTAATCTCTCAATGATAAAATACTCTTCTCACTATACAAAAATACATCTGCCTCAATACACGCTCAATGCGATTAAAAGACTCGGCTTGACTGTAACCAGGAAGGGGAATGGGACGAGGGAGAAGTACTTAATAAAAGCAAAATCCAAATCCGGCTTTTGCGGGATTTGAAATCGCCGATTCATCCTGAAATACTGCGTCTTCGGCAATTTTACTCCTCACCGTATTGGTCATATACGGTTGCGTCACAAAATTACCTGCCAGACTTGTCTTTCAGGCGACTTGGCGATTTACCCAAAATCCTAAATCAGATTTTGGGCAAAAGATTAGAGCTGAGCAAAGTATTAGCTTTCTTTAAATTATTTTTATCTCAACCTCTGAAAAGTAGGCGAAAATCTGCGTCCTCTTTCATTTGCCCTAAAATATGATGAATTTATGGAGGTAAGGGTAGCATTTTTAAAAAATTTCCCCTGGTTCATGGTTTGAATTACTATCCTATCCAGGAACCAGGGGAGTATTCTTCTTGTTCATTTAGTGAAATGACCTGATCTGTTCAGGGGTATACTGTGATAACTCTACTATTTTGGCCTTGTTGCGTATAAAGCCAGGGACCATTTTCCATACCTCTGATTCGCTATCAGCATCTACAAAAGAATAGCCCGTGTGGTCACCAGCACCGCAGCCCCAATAAAATTTATCCAGGATGTTTTTCCCCTCAGCCATTATTTCATCTAATTCCCTGAGGCACTCTTCCTTAGTATGCGGTGTTTCAAGTATATATCTCTTCATTTTGTTCACCTCCTTTCAAGTTACATTGAAAGAACAATTAATTAAACATGAGAGAAAACCGGGGTTATTGAAGAATGAACCCCGGTCACTACTCCAGGGGTCTTTCCCCACTAAGGGAGAAGGACTATGCAATTTGGGTTAAGACCCTGTTTTTTAAGGACATCAACGCTCTTTAGCGCCACACCCGTTTCAAGGTCTATTACTGTTATTGAGCCGTCATTTAACTCGGGAAGATTCAGGAGGTTATTCTGAACGAATATATAACGCTCATCCGGAGAAATTGCCATATGGTGTGCACCTTGTGCAGTGGGTATTGCCTTAAGGAACTTTGGGTTCATCGGGTCGCTTATATCGTATATGTTTAGATGTCCTGGTTTTGCTGTAGTTACATAGAGTCGGTCACCCTTTGGGTTGTGATCCATCTCGAGTGCAACCCCCTGTCCACGGAAAGCAAAGTCATCCACCTGCTTAAAGGAAAATCCCTTTGTTGCAGGATTCCATATAGCCATCCAGAGAGAGCCTTCGAACATATTTGTGATATAGGCTATCGGTGGATCTGCAGGTTTGAAGAACATAACTTCCACAGGCGTTGCACCAGATGGCGATTCCTTATTAGAGACCTTATGGGTTGAAATAACCTTGCCTGTAGAGGCCTCGATAACGGTGACTGTCTCTCCATGCTCTCCCATATCTGAAGGTCTGACCGTAGAAGTGACAAGCAACCTGTCAATCCCCGTGTGAACGCTGATACCATGGGGATGACGGATGTAAGCATAGCGTGCTGAACCAGAAACAACCTTTATAATGCCATCCGTCACGGCATCTCCAATGATAACATTGTTAGAACCCATGCAGGTGAGATACCAGGTCATATTATCATCTGAGAACACTATATCCTCCAAGACATTGCAATCATTCATCTCTATAGCATTCATCTTGTATGGGAAACGCCTCATATCCATCACATGCAAAATACTTTTTCCAAGGGCGGTAATATAAGCCTTGGTCCTCTCTCTGTTGAAGTAAATATGGTGTGATACAAGGTCAGATGGAAGCGGTATCTCCATAATGATCTTATTGAAGTTTTTAGATTCCGGATCTACATCAATAACAGCAATCCCTTCTTTGCGAACAGACTGTTCAGGCTTTGTCTCATAATTAACAAAGGCGAGAATCTCCGCCTGAGCTATCGTAGTGCAAAACATAAATACTATAAACAGTAAAGTTTTAAAAGCCCAATTTACGGAGAACCTCTCTCCTCTATTCATAAATAACACCACCTTTCTTTATAAATTATTAGTTCCTATATATATTTTATTAGCAAAGGATATGCCAAAATTGTTTAATAAAAAATATGTAGTAATTCAAATAGATAGGGAATTTTAAAGAGTTATTTTATGTTGCAATATGAAACTACTTTAGCAAAAGGGAGATTAAATAGGATAGATTTTATTGAAATTTCAAGAGATTAAATGATGTTTCAAAATCTGTTCATTTAATGTTTTATTATGAAACAGTTTGGGGTTTTTGAATACCTAATTCTTTAAGTTTTCTCCAAAGGGTAGTTCGACTTATTCCCAGCCTTTCTGAGACCTCTTTATACCTCCACTCGTATCGATCAAGTAGCCTTAAAATAAGTTCTTTCTCCATTTCTCCCAATGATCCTTCCCTGCTATCCACTTTTTCCAGAAGGTCTGTATCAGTCTGGAGGATTTCCTTCGGGAGATGCTCCATCAAGATTGTGTTTCCATTGCAGCAAACAAAGGCATGTTCAACAATATTTTCCAATTCTCTGATATTTCCAGGGTAGTCATAACTCATGAGTATATCCATGGCCTTATGAGAGATATTATTGATATTCTTATCCATTATCTTATTAAATTTGCCTATAAAATGGTTAAGGAGGAGTGGAATGTCGTTTTTCCTCTCTCTTAAAGGTGGTAGATAGATAGGGACAACCCTGAGGCGGTAATAGAGGTCCTCCCTGAAGGTACCTTTCTTGACTTCAGAGGCAAGATTTTTATTCGTAGCAGCAATTACCCTTACATCAATTTTTATGGTCTTTGTTCCCCCGACCCTTTCAAACTCCTCCTCCTGGAGAACCCGCAGGAACTTAACCTGTATATAGGGGCTTATGTCCCCAACATCATCCAGGAAGATTGTCCCCCTATCCGCCAACTCAAACCTACCAGGTTTTTCATAAAAGGCACTGGTAAAACTTCCCTTCACATGTCCGAATAGTTCGCTTTCAAGAACCCCCTCTGCAAGGGCAGCACAGCTCACCTTGATAAAGGGCTTATCCTTCCTCGGGCTGCTTATGTGTATGGCATTGGCGATAAGCTCCTTTCCTGTTCCACTTTCCCCTTCAATGAGAACTGTGCTTTTAGAATGGGCAACTGAAGGGATGAGGGCAAAGATATCCTTCATCCTTTTATTTTTTCCGACAATATTCTCAAAGCTGTATTTAAAGTCCAGCTTTTCCTGCAACTCCTTTATAAGTGAGATGTCCCTGAAGACCTCTACAATCCCTACAAGGTTTTCATCCTTATCTTTTAAGAGGGCAGTATTGATATTGACAGGAATGGGCTTCCCTGTCTTATTTTTGATTACCGCTTCAAAATTGGAAACAGCCTCCTTTGTATTGAGGGTTCTCTTCAGGATACACTCCATTGAATGGCAGATATTGCATTGAAAGAGGGTATCGCATGTCTTTCCCATCAAATCCTCTTCAGAGTAACCCAGCATTTCCCTTGCTGCCTTGTTTATATACCTCACCCTCTGTTTCAGATCGATGGTGATAACACCGTCAGTTATGCAATTGAGGATGATGTCTGCATCCGATTGTTTTAGTTCATCAATCATATCCATTATTATTATTCTGAAACCAGCGATGCTTACCATCACTAAAAAATTATTTCAGTTATGGTAAGGTTTTATGAAATCCCTAATAAAAATATTAATCCAATTATGGATACTTTGCAAGGCGAAAAGTTTTATTCCCTTGATTCATGGAAAAGAAGAAGATAGAATTACAGGGGATTTGTGGTAACTGCCTCAGTATATCAGATACATCAGGAATTAAGGTGTGAACATGAGGATAGGTTTTGGATATGATGTCCACAGGTTTGTAGAAAATCGTAGATTAACTCTTGGTGCGGTGGATGTTCCTTACATTAAAGGTTTGGAAGGGCATTCTGATGCGGATGTCCTTCTCCATGCTATATGTGATGCACTCATTGGTGCTGCTGGAGAAGGGGATATAGGGAAACACTTTCCTGATACATCACCTGAATTTAAAGATATATCAAGTCTCAAACTCCTCCGCAGGGTATTTCTACTGTTGAGAGAGAAGGGATTTGTGGTAAACAATATAGATTCAACTATTGTGGCACAGGAACCTAAATTGGCTGGTTATATTCCTGAGATGATTGAGAATATTGCGGTGGTTCTTGAGATGGATAATAGTGCAGTTAATGTAAAGGCTACGACATCGGAAGGACTTGGCTTTATTGGGCGGGTTGAGGGTATCTCTGCATATGCATTAGCAACGATAAAATAACTCTCTTGTTTCAGCACGGTTACCCTGTTTCTCACTATTCGCATAAATTTCTTTTAGTTGCACGAGGACTTGTATAGATAAAGGGATTCTCCTCTATTTCTTCTTATTCATATAAAATGTTTTAACCGAGATTATGCATTAGCCACGAATGGACACGAATGAACACAAATAAATCAAATAATTATCAGAAATTCCTTTTCACTTAAAAAGTGAAATGTATTCCCTTCATAATTTATTGATAATTCGAGTAA
>JACQQJ010000165.1 GCA_016207035.1 Nitrospinota bacterium
TATAAAATTCAGAAAAAAAGATTCTAACGTCCTGTTTTGGTCTTTTGTAGCTATACTTTCTTTCTGTCTTGCATTAGGGAGGTATAATCCTTTCTATAAAATTACCTATTATCTTCCGTTCTATAACATGTTCCGCTGTTCTGCCAGGCATTGGTTTATGTTTGATTTCTCAATAGCAGTCCTTGCAGGATTGACATTGAATAAGATAAGGGATTCTAAATTGGTAAAGGGGCTGAAAACGTGAATCCTGCAGTTTATATTCCTCTCATTAATATAGTTCTGACAATAACAATTCTACTGGGAATTGTTAAATCCTGCTCAGGTTTCTGGATTAAAATGGTCCCTGTGGCAATTTTTATAGACCTGTTTCTATTTGGTCATTTTTTTAATCCGATATGGAGAAATAATATAGCATTAGATAAATCAACCAATCACAATAAAAGTGTGGAGTACTTACAGTCTACAGGTATTGTCCCTTATAATTATAGAATCCTTTCAACCCTATCCACAACCCCATTGAGGACGAATACCGAAGAACTTATGCAAACACTTTTCTGTAATTCTAACAGTCTTTATGAGATAGAAAGCATCAATGGATTTAGTGGCTTTATCTTAAAGAGATATTCCGATTTGCTTGGTATGGATGAAGCAGGGATGGCTAATTTTGATTGGCTCATTGCAAACAACAGACTCATTTCAATGCTTGGTGTTAAATACATTCTTTCAAATATCCATCAACCAGATTATATTAAATTAACACCATGTAATGAAAAACCCGAATCCTGGAAGTTTGAGAAATGGATAGACTTAAAACCCAACAGTCACTACAGAATTGAAATGGTTGTAAACGCAGGCAGTAATTCCAAGGGGGAGATGATTCTGTCTATTTTCGGATATTCAAGGAAGAGAGAACCACTGTTAGTCCATTCTATTACAATAGGAGAAGGAGACTCCAGGGTAAAAGAAGAAGTCCTGGATTTCCATACGGATTCTTTGCGAAAAGATGAATACTATTTTGAAATGGCAAATAGCTCATCAGTAGTATTGCTTATTGAGCATTTGTCTATGATAGATAAGAATACTGGAAAGAATATCCTGTTTCCGGCTGAAAAGACATCGGCAGAACTTGCTGCTCATGATGATTATATTAAGAGTTTCCAGAAAGATTCAATAACTATCTTTGAAAACAAAAAGGCTTTGCCCAGAGGATTCCTCGTTTCTAAATTTTGTTCTGTGAAGGATTCTCAGGAAACCGTCTCGCTTCTCAGGGATAATGAATTTGATATTGATTTAAGTAAAGAGGTATTAATAGAGTCAGATACAGGTCCTTTGGCATTGGCTGAAGGAAAGGGGAGAGTTTCATTCATATCTCATAAGCCGAATGAGGTCCTGGTGCAAGTAAATGCACAGGGCAATAAGATATTGGTTATGAGTGAGGTATATTATCCTGGGTGGCGGGTATATATTGACGGGAAAGAAGATAAGATTTTCAGGGTAAATGGAATCCTTATGGGAGTTTTAGTTCCGGATGGGAATCATCTAATCCAGATGGTCTATGTCCCTGTATCATTTAAAATAGGGTTGGCAATAAGCGTTCTGGCGTGGATAGTGGTCATCTGTTACTTTATAAGGTTCATTGTGAGGAAAAGGCATGTTCCAGCGTAACCTTAGACTTTCTATTATAGAAAAACTTAACATTATAATCCTGGTTCTGGTCTTGTCATATATAATGACATTTTTTATCCTCTCGGGTCTCATGCACAAATCTTTCTACACAGGGTATGACCTTGCCGGAGCAGAACAGGGGATATGGCAGATTGCCTTCAATAAAGGACAATTTAATACATTATGGGGGGCAAATAATTGGGCAAACCGTATGTATATATTCAATTTGCCACTCGGTGCGATTTATCGCCTCTTGCCTGAAACAGGATTACTTTTCCTGTTACAGTCTATTACATTAGGGATGGGGGCGATTTTAGTTTACAGATTTGCTAATGAACAGATTAGAGACTCTAATTTTCCGGTTGTTATCACAATCATGTATCTTATTTACCCTATGTTGCACCACATAAATCTGTTTGACTTTCATACAGATGTCTTTGCAATTCCTTTTATACTTGGCGCCATGTGTTTTGCAACAACCAATCCCATTTTGCTTTTTCTATTTTCTATTCTTGCAATGATGTGTAAGGAGGATGTAGCATTGACCATATCTGCCATAGGGATTTACTTATTTTTAAAGGGGTATCGGTGGAAAGGATTGGGTCTTTTCGGACTTTCCATAATATGGCTCATTGTAACGGTAGTGATACTGATGCCGATTTTTAACGAAGGTAAAATCAGCCCATATATACAATGGTTTTATGAAGTATATGGTGATACACCGATTAAGATAATTACATACGTTCTTACACATCCTTTCCTCATGTTTTATAAAGTATTTATAGAACATGGCGGATTTCAATATCTTATTAAAATAAGTGTTGGGTTAGGATTTTTACCTTTTTTAGCCCCGGAGGTGCTTGTAATAATGTTACCACACTTTCTGATTAATTTCTTAAGTGAATTTGCCCCTCAGCATAGGATTGATTTGCATTATGGTGCCTACGATATACCCGTATTGTTTATCTCTGCGATTATAGGATATAAACGTTTGTATGGAAGAATAACGTTTTCCACAAGAGGTACAGTTCCATTTAAGGCGTTCTCTCATACAGTTATGTTAATCCTTGCGGTAGTAAGCTCTTTTTTTCTTGGTCCATTTAAAGATATAAATAAGTTTCTTTTAACAGAACGAAGTTTTGCGCTTCAGTCAGCAGTCAACATGATTCCTCCTCATGTTTCTGTATCTGCTTCAGAGTGTGTCATACCTCATCTGGCTAAGAGAAATATTGCTTATATGTTTCCGAATCCTTTTCAGCATGTTAACTGGACAGGCAACCCCACTGATAAGGATTATGCACTTTTTCTGGCAGGTGAAGAACCCGGATATTACACCTCACGTGGACGTGGCATAGAATACATTATAATAGACAGAAAACCACCGCCTGCATATTATCCATTGACTAATAAAATGGAGACTATCATAGAAGAATTAATAAAAAACAGACGATACAAGATATTTTTAGATAACCCATATGTGCTAATTTTGAAACAAGTAGAGAAAGAGGAGATAACATAGATTGAATTCAGAAGATTTTCAGATACTGTATCAGATTGAGGAGACCCACTGGTGGTTTGTTGGAATGAGAGAAATCATGTCTGTTATTCTTAACAGCGAAATTGATACACTTTCAAATCCGAAAGTGCTGGATGCAGGCTGTGGCACTGGAATGATGTTAAGTTGGCTCAAGCGTCATACCAAAGGGGCAACTGTTTATGGTGTTGATTCTTCACAGGAGGCATTGACATTTTGTAGTCGTCGTGGAGATGAGAGACTTCTACAGTGTGATATCTGCAGTCTTCCATTTGCCTCAAATACTTTCCGCTTTATCACATGTCTTGATGTCCTTCAACAAGTACCCCATGGTTTTGATACAAATGCCCTGTCTGAACTTTATAGGGTTCTTGCTCCAGGTGGTTTGCTTTATATCCGTGTTGCTGCTAACCAATGGCTTTGGTCTGGACATGACAGGGCAATAAATACCTGTCATCGGTATAACCTGTATGAGATAAAAGAAAAATTATTGCGAGTAGGTTTCACCGTTTCCCGTTCTACATATGTAAATACCTTGCTCTTTCCAGCAGCAATCTTAATACGTCTTTATAAGAAACTCCGTCTTCATACTGCCAAATCTGATGTTAAGCCTCTGCCTAAGGGATTAACTTGGTTAAATCAGGTCTTGATGGCAGCTCTTAAAATTGAGGCACAGTATTTAAAGAAGCCATGGCGGAAATTCCCCATGGGACTTTCAGCCGTCTGTTTAGCTCACAAAAAATCTTGTTAAAGGAGTTATGGTTGTGAATATTAAGACAAAGGTAAGTAATTCCATCAGGACAAATAAATGTCAGTTGTTTCTAATTGCCTTAATTCTTTTTAATACCATATTCCAGATAATCTGGATAAAACTGAACACAGCTCCACCAATGATGTGGGATGA
>JACQQJ010000166.1 GCA_016207035.1 Nitrospinota bacterium
CTTGATATATATCACAACCCCCTTATAGCCCCCTTTACTAAGGGGGACTTTATTGTAATTTTATTTATTGCCGTTACTATAAAATCAACATTTATGCCCGTAAAATCAAAAGATATAAGCTTCTTCTTTAATCCAGTGTCAATTGCCATTATTGGTGCATCTCCTAAACCAGAGAAACTATCCTATACTATACTGGAGAACCTTAATAAAGTTGGTTTCCCTGGCAATATATATCCTGTAAACCCAAAATATCCCTCTATTAATAACCTCAAGTGCTACAATTCTCTTACAGAAATAGATGATGATATAGATGTAGCTGTTATTGTAGTTCCTGCCCCAAGGGTACTGGACTCCCTTAAAGATGCAGGTAAAAAGGTTAAGGGTGTAATCATTGTAAGCGGTGGTTTTAAGGAGATGGGGGATGAGGGAAGGAGGTTGGAAGAGGGGATAAAAGAGGTTGTGGAAAAAGATGGGTTAAGGGTTATGGGACCAAACTGTCTGGGTATATACGATACTACATCCAGAGTAGATACATTCTTTCTGCGGAGAGAAAGAATAGCGAGACCTTTGCGAGGGGATATTTCTCTTGTCTCACAGAGCGGCTCTTTTGCATCAACAATCATGGATGAGCTGTCATCTGAGGGTATTGGTGTTGCACGTATTATAAATTATGGAAACAAGGTTGATATTGGGGAGTCTGATTGTCTCGAATTTTTAGCCGATGATGGGGCAACAAAGGTCGTTGCATTATACATAGAATCAATAGATGATGGGAGGAGGTTTGTTGATGCTGCATCTCGTTGTGCAAAGAAGAAACCTGTGATTTCCATAAAGGTTGGCAAAAAAGAATCAGGGGCATATGCTGCCAGATCTCATACAGGGGCAATAGCCGGTAAATATGAAATATACAGGGCTGCATTTAAAAAGGCAGGGATAATAGAGGTGTATGGATATGAGGGGTTTATAGATGCCTGCCGTACTTTAAGTGTCTACAGTTTAGTGAAAGGGAGAAGGGTTTTAATCATAACAGACGGAGGTGGTATTGGTGTGAGCATAGTAGATGTCTGTGAGGACTATGGACTTGAAGTAACAGGGATCAGGGAAGACACAAAGAGACGGCTTGCATCTAAACTCCCTCCTTTCTGTACTATAGGAAATCCCATAGACCTGACCGGGAGTGTTACAGATGAAGATTATATTACTGCCCTTGAGGGGGCTGCGATGGATGGATTTGATATTGCAATTCTGGCGATTCTATGGGGTCCACCTAAGCTTACTGAAGGGCTTGTAGATAAGTTGAAAAGGATTATGAGCCAATCTCATATACCGATTATCTTATGCAGCCCGGGTGGAGAGTTTACGAGAAAGATGAATCAGATTTTTGAAAGGAATGGCATACCTGTTTTTTCTGCCCCAGAGGATGCTGCAATGGCAGCAGCGGTCTTGACAGGTCAAAGGATATGAGCAGGCAGGAGGCTGAGAAGATTATCAAAGGTGTCTTAAATACCGGCAGAAAAACCCTCCTTGAAACTGAGGCAAAGCAACTGGTCTCTGCATGGGGTATCCCTGTTCCTCAATCAACTTTGATTAAAAGACAGGAAGATATTGCAGTTATGGTAAATAACCTTACCCCTCCCTTTGTTTTAAAGGTAGTATCCCCTGACATCTTGCACAAGAGTGAAGCTGGTGGTGTAATAACAGGGATAAAGGATGTTGAAGGTGTAAATAAGGCATGGGCAATTATGATGGGAAATTTTAAAGAAAAAGTTCCTCAAGCGAGAATAGAGGGTATTCTTTTAGAGGAGATGGCACCAGCAGGGGTGGAGGTTATCATAGGGGGATTGAGAGACCCACAATTTGGTCCTGCAGTTATGTTTGGGGTAGGGGGTATTATGGTGGAACTTATGAAGGATGTGAGTTTCAGACTTGCCCCCCTTGATAAAAAAGAGGCATATGAAATGATGAAGGATTTAAAGGGTTACCCCCTTCTGACAGGATTCAGAGGTTCAATGCCTGTTGACAGGGAAAATCTGGTATCTATCATTATAAAATTTTCTGATATACTATTGGAGATGGATGAGATAAAGGAACTTGAGATAAACCCCCTTTTGGTTTATGAAAAAGGGGCAATGGCAGTAGATGCAAGGGTGTTGTTAAATTCAGGTAAAATTAATAAATAAAGAAAATGAAAATACTATTGACAAATGATGATGGGATAAATGCAAAGGGTTTGTATTCATTGAGGGAAAGGATTAAAGAGATTGCTGATGTGGTGGTAGTGGCACCTGAGTCAGAGCAGAGTGCGGTAGGTCATGCCATAACATTGTCTGATCCCTTAAGGGTCAGGGAGGTTGAGAGAAATGGTGAATTTTTTGGCTATGCAGTAAATGGTACACCAGCGGATTGTGTGAAAATAGCCGTCAGGGCTATTTTAAAGACCCCTCCTGATTTAGTTATATCCGGTATAAACCTCGGGGCAAATATTGCTACGAATGTAATCTATTCAGGGACTATCTCTGCTGCAACTGAGGGAACCATTCTCGGTATACCATCCATTGCTGTATCACTTGCTACATTTGTTAACCCTGACTTTACTGCTGCTGCATCCTTTGCAAAGAGATTAGCCCTTTCCATTTACGAAAAGAATCTCCCCGATGGCACCCTGTTGAATGTAAATATTCCGAATCTACCTGAGGAAAAGATAAAGGGTGTTGTCTTTACAAGACAGGGCATCTCAAGATTCAGGGAGGAATTTGACAAAAGGACAGACCCCAGGGGGCATATATACTACTGGCAGGGTGGCGAAATGCTCTTTTGCGATGAGGGTAATGATGCAGACTGTGGTGTTATTAGAAATGACATGATCTCCATTACACCTATCCATTTTGACCTTACAGATTATAAATTTCTTGATGAATTAAAGAATGGAAATTGGAAATTATTCAGTGGATGATAATAAAACCCTCACCTATTCCATCTTCAATACATCTTTTGGAAACTGCGGAATTTTGAGATCAGATAAGAGAATTTTACGGCTCATCTTACCTCCCTTGACTAAAAATGAACTCAAAGAGGATATAAGGGAATATTTACGGTATCATCCAGGATGCAAGATAATTAGTTCATCATATAATGATGTTATAGAAAACTCCATCAAGAGATATTTTGATGGTAAAAAGATAGATTTTAAATTCCCTGTTGATTTATCCCCTTGCACACCCTTTCAACGAAAGGTCTATGAGATTACGAGGACTATCCCATATGGGAAGGTGAGGACTTATAAATGGATTGCAGCAAGGCTTGGATTACCTGCTGCCTCAAGGGCTGTGGGGAATGCCCTGTCAAGGAATCCGGTCCCCCTGCTGATTCCCTGCCATAGGGTGATAAGGGAAGATGGGGGGATGGGTGGGTTTACCGCACCAGGGGGTATAGATTTGAAGATAAAGATGTTAAGGATGGAGGCTCATTTGGGCTCCTAAATTATTCATTAAATCTGAAAAGTTTGGAAAGGTAATATTCATTGCCTCTGCTGTTTCTATCTCTGTAACCCCTTTTGCGGCGAGTCCAGCCACTGCAAGACTCATAACTACACGGTGATCTCCATGTCCACTCACCGGTGCACCTTTAAGGTTACTTTTCTTTATAATAAGACCGTCAGGAAGTTCTTCAATATCTCCGCCCATTTTTGAAAGCTCATTCCTCATCACGGTAATTCTGTCTGTCTCTTTTATCCTTGCCTGGGGGACATTTCTCAAAACTGTCTTTCCCTCTGCAATACAGCCAACCACAGACATAGCAGGGAGTGCATCTGGTGTATCGTTCATGTCTATTTCAATCCCCCTTAACAGACCACCCTTTACCTTAATCCCCTTTTCAGTAATATCAATATTTGCCCCCATATCTCTTAACAGGGAGACTATTTTTTTATCCCCCTGTGTATCATCCATATCAAGACCTTTGAGGTTTATTTCAGAATCAGTAATAGCCCCTGCACACAGGAAAAATGTAGCAGATGAGAAGTCAGCAGGGACTGCCTCTTGAAAGGGTCTGTAGGATTGATTACCCTTTATAAAAAACTGTTCCAGGTCTTCCTGTTGATAGACAATACCCTGTTTATTTAACCACCACAGCGTCATACCGACATAGGGTTTTTCATTGAGCCCTTTGACATGAATCTCTGAATCACCATCGGATAAGGGACAGCTTATCAGGAGACTTGATATGAACTGTGATGTTACACCGCTTACTTCTGTCTTCCCGCCTCTCAGCCTCCCCTTTACTGTTACAGGGAGTCTGCCATTCCCCTCTATGGATTTTACATCTGCACCCAGGTTATTCAGGGCATTGATCAATGGCCCCATGGGTCTCCTTCTTGTCTGCTCATCTCCTGTAATTGTTATTATTTCCCTTCCCAGTGATGCCGCCCCTGTGCAGAACCTTGCTGTAGTCCCAGAATTCCCTACATCGATAATCTTTTTTACAGGTTTAATGTTGCCTCCTGTCCCGTGAATTATCCATTTTTTACCCAGCAATTCAATCTCCGCACCGAGGCAACGGCATGCCTCCACCGATGAGAAACCATCTGCAGAGTCTAATGGATTTATAACCTCAGAAGTGGCACCAGCAAGAGAGGCAATAAAAACAGCCCTTATTGTATGGGATTTTGAGGCAGGTATCTCCACCTCACCTTTAAGCCTGGAAGGTTCAACTTTAAGTTTCATAAAATAATAATAACAAAAATACTAAAAATTGAAAATTAAAAATTCTGGTTTTTGAATATATAGGAAATTATGAGAATTTAGCCACAGAGTTCGCAGAGAACACAGAGGAAATATTAAATTACTTTTTATTAAGAAAGCCATGAAAC
>JACQQJ010000171.1 GCA_016207035.1 Nitrospinota bacterium
AAAAATTCAAAAATAAGTTTAAGGTACAATCGTTTTGATGGTTGAAGTTACAGATTAAATGAATAAAATTTGGAAGGTGCTTGTATTGGTTAGAAATGTAACTATTTCAACGCTCATATCAACCTCTTTTATTAATTCATCCCCTGATATATTTAAAAGGCTCATGGAGCTGGTGCAGGCGTAAAGTTTTGCACCCATTGCCTTTGTTAGTATAATAAGCTCAGATATATCCTGCATATTCTTCTTCTTTATATTCTCTTCTAATTTTACCCTATAAGTCTCCCCTTCTTCATCAAGTTTAAAAAGTGAAGGTTTACCCTTTCTTAGATATTCTAATGCCCAATGTGTAAAGAAAAGTATTACCTCCCTATCTAATGCTAATGCTACCCGTGCAAGGGAAAGACCATGATAGATTCGATCGTAAGAACCGCTGTGAAATATTATCCCTAACCCTTCTCTTTTCAAGTTTATTCTTTATCCCCAATTAAAATATTTTTTTATCTTTTCTGCCCAATCTGTGTGGAATTTTACCTTCTATTATATCAGTTACATACTCAGTTGGTTACTTTTTTTCCCTTCACACATTTTTTCGTTTTAAGTCCAATGCCTTTTCGATTTCCTCTGCAATCCTTCTTGCTGCATCTGCAGGGTCTTTTGAGGCTGTTATGGGTCTTCCTACAACTATATAATCAGCCCCGGCCTTTATCGCCTCAAAGGGTGTGGTAATCCTCTTCTGATCATCATGATGAATAATTGACCATGAAGGTCTTATGCCAGGGGTTACAACGATAAAATCTTCACCTAATTCCTTTTTTACATATTCTGCCTCAAGTCCTGAACAGACCACACCCGCACAGCCTGCAGATTTTGCAATTTTTGCCCTGTGAAGAACGAGCCTTAATGGGTCTTGAAGGTCCTCCCTCATACCCATCTCTTTTAAACCTTCTCTTGACAGACTTGTTAATAAGGTAATTGCAAGCACCTTTATCCTCTCTGAAGCAGTTTCAGCAATACTTTCCATCATGTCTTTCCCCTCATCGCAATGGATGGTAATGAAATTTACCCTATAGACATCTGCAGACCTCAATGCCCTTTTTACAGTTTCAGGGATATCATGAAACTTTAAATCCAGAAAAATCTTTTCCCTTCCACCTGTCTGCCCTTGCACAGGCAGGTGAGATTTATTTCCATTCCTGCTGGCATTTGATATGACTCTTAATATGGCAGGACCCTCCCTTACAAAAAGCTCCAGCCCTACCTTGAAAAGACCGATATGGTCTTTTAATATCTCTACATATCTCATTGCAGAATTTATTTCTGGAAAATCCAGTGGGAAAATTATCCTGTCTTTGGGTTCTTTTAGCGGCAACATAATTTATTTCCCTTTTTGTGTCACTTCATTCATGCATCCAAAATTATCCTTTTAGATTATAATACATTAAGGTATAATTATTTTGAAATATTTTATAACTATGTATATACCAGTAACAGATTTAATAAATATATTAGAGCGGTTTAAAAAGGAATTAATAGAGATTGCCTCCGTAATTTTTTTATTCTCAATAATTGGATTTTTCGTATCAAGGGACATACAATTTCAGCTTGAAGAGTTAATTGGTGATAAACTGGCATATTTCAGCCCACAGGAGGCATTTTTAACAACCCTTAAGTTGTCTTTTATTGCCGGGCTATTCTTATCTTCTCCTTATATATTTTATAAGATATGGAAGGTTATATCAAAAAAATATGGTTTTAGAAAGAGATTGACCTCCCTCATAGTTGTAGGAGGGTCTGTAATGCTCTTTCTATCAGGGGCTTCGCTGTGCTACTGGGCTGTGCTACCTACAGGCATAAGATTTTTAATAAGCTATGAGACAGAGTATATGACTCCTTACATTTCTATAGGAAAATATATAGGCTTCTGTGGTGGTATGATATTGGCATTTGGGCTCTCCTTTGAGCTCCCGCTTGTTATGCTTATCCTAGGGAGGATCGGTATTATCACCTCCTCTCTTTTGATAAAATACAGGAAATATGCAATCCTCCTTATTGCAATTGCCTCTGCTGCGATTACACCTACACCAGATGCATATTCTATGATGCTTTTGACAGTCCCACTGGTAATTCTTTATGAGTTGAGTATTATACTGGTAAAGATTTTTGGAAGGAGGGAGGCAATCAGCAAGATTTAATAATTGCCTGATAATTCCAGAAAATTTCTCAGGAGGTCCTTTCCTGCTTTAGTCAATATTGATTCAGGGTGGAACTGCACACCTTCAATGATATACTCTCTATGCCTTACGCCCATAATCTCTCCATCATTTGTTTCAGCACTTATCTCCAGCTCATCGGGTATGCTATCCTTCTCTATTACAAGGGAATGGTAACGGGTTGCCTCAAAGGGATTCGGGAGGTTTTTAAATATAGTTTTTCCATCATGATGAATCATTGAAGTCTTCCCATGCATCAGTTTTTTTGCATGGACAATTTCCCCGCCAAAGGCATAACCTATTGACTGATGACCGAGGCATACCCCGAGGATTGGGATTCTCCCTGTAAATTCTTTGATTAAATCCACGGATATACCTGCCTCTTTTGGTGTACAGGGTCCAGGGGATATGGCGATCATATTCGGTTTCAATTTCTCAATCTCTTGTAAGGTTATCTTGTCATTTCTGGATACCATTATTTCCTGCCCCAGTTCTCCCAGATACTGGACGAGGTTATAGGTAAAAGAATCGTAATTATCAATTACTAAAAGCATTTATTCCAATCCCCTCTCTGCTAATTCAATAGCCTTTATCAGTGCCTTCCCCTTATTCATGGTCTCCTCAAATTCACTTTCGGGGTCAGAGTCAGCGACAATGCCTGCACCGATCCCAAGATATGCAGTGTTACCTTTAATCAGCAGTGTCCTTATTGTTATTGCCATATCCATATTTCCAGAAAAACTGAAATATCCCACCGCACCTGCATAAATCCCGCGGCGGGCTGGCTCAAGTTCCTCTATTATCTCCATTGCCCTTATCTTTGGTGCACCAGAGACAGTGCCGGCAGGAAATGTAGCCCTGATGATATCATAGCAGTCCAGCCCTTTTTCAAGTCTCCCCCTCACATTTGATACAATGTGCATTACATGAGAATATTTTTCTACCACCATTAATTCATTTACCTCGACACTCCCTTTTTTTGATACCCTCCCTACATCATTCCTTCCCAGATCCACCAGCATTATATGTTCAGCCCTCTCCTTCTCATCATTCAACAGCTCCCTCATGAGCCTTTTATCCTCATCCTCTGTAGCACCTCTTGGTCTTGTCCCTGCAATTGGTCTTACCTCTACAATTTCATCCTCCAGCCGCACCAATACCTCTGGAGATGACCCCACTATCTTTATATTTCCCAATTTAAAGAAATACATATACGGTGAGGGGTTTATTGTCCGGAGCGCCCTGTATATATCAAAGGGGTCAGACTGAAAATCAGTTTCAAGCCTCTGAGAGAAAACTACCTGAAATATATCCCCATCCTTTATATATCCCTTGCACTTTAACACCCCTTCCTTAAAGACCTCTTTAGAAACATTACTTCTGAGTTCAGAAGTAATCCCCCCTGCTCCCCCTTTAGAAAGGGGGGGGATGGAGGGATTTGTTCTGTTTCCTGTCTTCTGTCTCCTGTTTCCAGTCTTAAGTCTATCTATGATAGAATCTATTCTCTCAATTGCATCCTTATAAGCCTTTTCCACTTCCCGATCATGAATATATGCGTTGGATATGACTTTAATCTTCTGTCCTATATTATCAAATATCAGAATGGTATCAGTTATAATAAAAACAGAATCCGGGATATTCAAGTCGTCAATTGCCTCGTGGGGCAGACTTTCAAAGAACCTTACCATGTCATATCCGATATAGCCTACAGCCCCGCCAAAAAATCTTGGAAGCCCGTCCATTTTTACGGGTTTAAACGCTGACATCAATTTTTTAAGGGAATTTAAAGGGTTTCCTTCAACACTCTCCTCTCTTACCACACCATTACTCTCTATGAATATCTTTTCTCCCCTGCTCTTAAAAACTATTGAAGGGTTACTGCCGAGGAAACAGTATCTCGCCCATTTTTCACCGCCTTCAACACTTTCAAGGAGATAAGAATATTCCCCATCACTTATCTTTAAAAAGGCTGAGACCGGGGTTTCTAAATCTGCAAGTATCTCGCGGTAAACTGGTATAAGATTCCCCTCTTTTGCTTTTTCTTTAAATAACTCGTAGGAAGGATAATACATGAAAAAAGATTATCACAGTGCAGTGGGTTCGTCAATGAGTGATAAAAAAAACGGGCGAGTAGCCTCGCCCGTTTTAAAAAACCACACCTATCAGATTAATGTTTTTTCTGGTAGGACTTCAGGTGCTCCATCGCCTCTTTAGCATGTTTGGTGGCTGCATCAAGGTGATTCGTCGCTTCTTTGGCATGCTCAGTGGCAACATCAGCATGACCCATCTTACCATGTTTGATAGACTCCTCCAGACTTTTGATAGCTTGAGTAAGATGGGGGTCTTTTTTCATTTTTTCAGCCATTTTGGCATGATCCAGCGAAACTTGTGCATGCTCAGTCAGGACATCGGCATGTTTCTGCTCACCATGGGCAATGGCTTCTTTCGCATGCTCAATGGCCTGGGCGATGTGATCTTCTGCCGCATAAACACTGAATCCTGTGATTAATAAGGCTGCAAATAAAAATGCTGCACAGATTTTATTCATAACTTTACCCTCCAATTTTTATCACCTTTTAGGTTAGAATTTCTTTACAGATATAATATGAAATCGAAAAAAGTGGTTGTCAAGGGGTAATCTCAATTTAGTTTCAATACCTGACTTCTATGAGAAACAATCCCTGGGGAGGTGCAGTGGGACCAGCGGAAGACCTGTTTTTATTTTCAAGCCTCTTTTTAATCGTCTGTGACTCAAAATTGCCTCTTCCTACATAGACCAGTGTTCCTACGATATTTCTTACCATCTGTTTCAAAAATCCATCTGCCTCAAAGTGAAAGAGTATACTCTTCCCCTCTCTTTCTATATCCAGCCTTTTCAGGGTTCTGACAGGATTACTTGCCTGACATGTTGAAGACCTGAAGGATGAGAAATCATAAGTCCCTATCAATAAGGATGCAGCATCCTTCATAGCATGTATATCAAGCTGCTCTTTAATAAACCAGGAGTATCTATAATCAAAGGATGATGGGTATGAGCGGTTCAAAATGGAGTATCGGTAAACTTTACTCTTAGCAGAATGGCGGGAATTGAAATTTTCTTCAACAGTAACAGCGTCTTTTACCACAATGTCATGGGGAAGGAGCCTATTGAATGCCTTTATAAATGATATATCTTCCATTTGGGAATCTGTTCTAAAATTAGCCACCTGACCGAGGGCATGGACTCCGGCGTCAGTTCTTCCGGAGGCAATAATAGTTGTTCTTTCAGATGTGATTTTGAAAAGTGTATTCTCCATAATCTCCTGAATAGTAATACTATTTGACTGTCTCTGCCATCCATGATAATTCGTCCCATCGTATTCAATGAGGAGTTTAATGTTTCGCATATACTTCAAGTAGTTGTCATTCCTGCGAAGGCAGGGATCTGCCTGAATAAATTCTCATTATCAATTACTAAAATAACCAAACAGTTGTTTCTTTGAAATTTCGGTCCTTAAGATTTGGTCATTGTTTGGTTATCAGTGCTTGGAATTTTCTTTCTATAATCATGGCATGCTTCTCACAAAATTCATAAGGGCTTTCAAGTTGTGAGTATATGAGTTCTTCCTGCCAGTGTGCATTAAATAATCTGCACCCTTTATCCTCACAGAATGGTTCGCCTGCGATGTGAAAAAAAAATGCCTGTAACACATATCCCTTGCAGACCTCTGTCATTCGGGGGTCATTATATTCAATGAATCTCCCCTCAAATTTCTTTTTAAACTCTGCAACGGCTAAATCCTCCCTCCCCATCATCCCATACTGCTGCTTTAATAGATAAAACTCCCTTGGTTTTGCAGGTGCCTCGATAATTCCTGCAGTAGAGATAATAGAAGGGAAGCCGTAGACTGATGACCTTGCATGGTATCTGCTGTCATCCTCATCCCATGCGGCTATAAGCTGGTTTGTAAATACTATATGAGTATGTGAAAAAGTACGTTCACCTTTGCTGATAATGGCATAAAAGATGTTTTGAAGTTCAAAACTATCATAAAATACACCTATTGATTTCGTAGCAGGGTTTAGTATCTTTCTTCGCTCATAATCTATCTCTGCATAGAGAGGGTCGGGATTAAGTTTTTGTTTTGAATAGTCTAATACCCTTATACCCGCCAATTTCTCTGCAAGTAAGTCAATCTCATCATTAATTTTTTCAGAGTCTGATTGGTTGAGGAAGTATGAAATAAAGTCTGTCCTTACATCTATTGTAGATTCAGGAAGGAGTGCCTTTAGATATAATAATAATTTTTCTAAATCGGGATTTGTAATAACCCCTTTCCCATAGATGTGAATGAAAGAAGGAATATTATACACAATACACAAAAATAAGCAATGAGCAATGAGTGAAAAGCAATGAGTGAAGTCTAATCACTCATTGCTCGTTACTCATGGCTCACTTCTTCAGTTTCTCTTTAATTACCTCAGCACCCTTTTTACCAGACAGGAGCATTGCACCAAATGTGGGGCCCATTCTTGGCAGACCATATAAGGTTGAAACAGCCATTCCCATAACGACTAGTCCTGGATGCGCCTCCCCTGTATATTCAACAACCAGATCCTCAGACCTCTCCACCCACATAGCACCAAAACCCTTTGACTTTATCATGCCCCTCTCCGCGAGCTTTGCCACAACACATGCATCATGCCCTGTTGCGTCTACTACAATTTTGGACTCCAGTGCAACAGGGTCAACGCATGTAATTTCCCTGGGGAGTGCTGCCACAGGCGTCCAGTTTATAACAACACCGGCAATCCTGTTTTTTTCCCTTATAACGATATCATCAAATTTTGTCATATTTATAATCATTACCCCTCCATCACAGGCAGCGGCTATGAGCTTCGAGCAGGCATGTGGGCCATCAGCCATATATAATCCCTCAGTTACCTTTTCATGTGGGATACCAAGCTCATCCAGCACCTCCTGACCAGGTGCCCTTACAGTTATTTTATTCATAAGATAACCGCCTATCCAGAATCCTCCACCGAGATAATTATTCCTCTCTACAATCAGGGTCTTAATCCCACTCTTAGCCAATTCCTTTCCTGCCATAAGACCGCTTGGACCTCCACCTATAATAATTACCTCACTCTCTACATATTCATCAAATGTCTTTGCAAAACCTGATACTATTGCCCTTGTTACCTCTTTCTCGCCAACATCACTGAAAATCTTTTTTTCTTTCATTAAATCCTCCAAATTTTTTAACCAAATTACCTTGACCCATGTTCAAACTACCATAGTGCGAGGCTTCAGTCTCGCCTATGGTTGAGATAAAGCAAATCTAAGGCTTCGCACTACAACAGGTTACTGATAACCCTGCATAATCTGGGTTTAAAGATAGTGGTTATCACTCTGTATATCTATAATAGCTATTCATACCATAAATCTTTATTTTAATTTGATAATCTTGATTTTAGCTTAAGCAAATGCTGACTGTCAAATTCTTTTCAGGAGTGGTAAGGAGTTAACAGTAGTTGTCTATATGTTCTTAATGTAGGAGAATGTCTCATTGAAAGGGGTAATTCCAAATTGTGTTTTACTTAACTTCTGGTATAAAATAAGTTTAATGTATGG
Source organism: Nitrospinota bacterium (assembly GCA_016207035.1). Classification (GTDB taxonomy): domain Bacteria; phylum Nitrospinota; class Nitrospinia; order UBA9942; family UBA9942; genus JACQQJ01. The sequence continues at coordinate 7,825 of JACQQJ010000171.1, forward strand.
AGAGGAGAAAATATGGAAATCTGTAAGAGGAGTTTGAATCTTTACAAGAGCTATGGGGATACAAGATGAATGAGGATTCTCTGCATCATGCATTAAAGCTGATCAGGGGTGAAGAGGAAGGAAAAAGTAGAGAAGGCCGCTGTGAAGTAAAAGAGACTGATAAGTCTGATGTAGAGTTTCTCGATGTCTATTCCCGGGCAGTCATCACAGTGGTTGAAACAGTAGGGCCTGCTGTCGTCAGCATTTCAGTCAGCAAACAAGTGCAGGCAAAAGAGTTGGGACAAATAGGGGCTGGCTCAGGTGTTGTTATTGCCCCCGACGGATACATCCTCACCAACGATCATGTTGTACATAATACAAAACAGCTAACCGTTACTCTTACAGATGGGGCAACTCTGACAGCAAGGCTTGTAGGCACAGATCCAGCCACCGACCTTGCGGTTATACGTGCTGATGGTTCGAATCTCTCCTATGCGATGCTTGGTGATTCTGCCTCTTTGCGCGTTGGCCAGCTGGTAATCGCCATTGGCAATCCCTTTGGTTTTCAGTCTACTGTATCAACCGGGGTGGTGAGCGCCCTTGGCAGGGCATTGCGAAGTCAGGAAGGAAGACTCATTGAGAACATCATCCAGCACACCGCCCCTCTCAATCCTGGTAACTCTGGGGGGCCACTGGTCGATTCCAGAGGGAGGATTGTTGGTATCAACACTGCGATCATCATCATGGCTCAGGGGATCGGTTTTTCCATCCCCTCAGATACCGCCAAATGGGTCGTGTCCCAGCTGCTGACTTACGGCAAGGTTCGACGCTCATACCTGGGCATCACTGCACAACAGCGCCCTCTTGGTCGACGTTTGGTCAGATTTCACAATCTAAAAGGGGAATTTGCCATTGAGGTCATGTCAGTTGTTCCTGACGGTCCAGCAGGTAAAAGCGGGATACGGGAGGGTGACTTTATCACTGCTATTAATGGGCAGGAGGTGACAAGTGTGGATCACATCCACCACTTTCTTGCCGAGTGGCCAATAAAAAAACCAGTGACACTCACGATTATTCGCGGGCAAGAGAAACTGGAAAATGAGGTCACTCCTGTTGAGGCGTAATCTCTGCACATACATAGCATATGCGGGTGTCTGCCTTTTGAGGTCTTCAAAACCTCATCCTCACTAAAGATGACTACTCCAGACTCTTTGTAGTTGGTCAACTTATTGAAAATGAAGGGAGTTTTGAGCATCCTCAGGTAATAGGGGGAAGCGTAGAGTGGTGAGGTTTGCCTCTTCCCTATTTTGTAGACCAACACAGCACCTTTCGATTTGTAGTTCGCCATGTGGTGCAGGTGAACCATCATGAATCGGAATTGGGTTGACAAACCCATTGAAATATGTATAATTACCCCTATGATCGACAGGGCTCTATATTTAGAAGAACAGATTTCTAAACAACGTCAGTTCTGGATTACGAGGGTCCTCATGCTGGGGATTATTCTTTTCCTCTCACTCGGGATAATGGATTACTATGCTACACCAGAAAATTTTAGACAATTTCTCATCTATAGATTAGTCATATCCCTCATTTTAGCCTTTCTATGCTATTTAAATACCCTTAAAAGGAACAAATATTACCAGCATGCAATAATCACGATTGTAGTCATATCTTCAGCCGTAACTATTGAACTCATGATATTGTCCTTTGGCGGACATGTATCGAGCTATTATGTGGGAATGAACCTCCTCATTATTGCAGTGCTGGGATTAATACCTTTTGACCAATCTCTGGCTATATCATTAGCGGTAATAATTTATGCAGTCTATATTATCCCCATACTTTTTTTAGACAAAATATTTAATCCATCATATTTTATTACCAGTAACTTCTTTATCCTTTCTACCTTTTCCATAGCCCTTACATGGAGGATTTTAAGCCATAGAAGCATACTGAATGAACTTATGCTTCAATACGATCTTGAGGAAGAGAGGAACAAGTTAGTCAATTACTCAGGTCAGCTTGAAGGTCTCGTTGCTGAAAGGACAAAGGAGCTTTCTCTGTCAGAGAAGAGATACAGAGAACTCTTTGATAATGCCAATGATGGTATTGCTGTCATAGACAAAGACGGAATAATAATTAATGTGAATCAGAAATTCTGCGAGCTCCACGGTTTTGAAAGAAGCTCTCTGATAGGATTACATTTTGGACTATTAGAAGCAAAGAGCCTTGAGGGTGAAAAAGGAGAATGGTTAAAAAGGATATTGAATGGTGAAGCCCTCGTCTATGAGATTAAACATTACAGGAAGGACGGGAGCACCATTTTACTGGAGGTCAGTTCCAGGGGCATAGACATTGGCGGAGAATTATATGTACAGTCATTTCACAGGAATATTACAGAGAAGAAACAATTACAGGAGCAGCTGCTTCAATCTCAGAAAATGGAATCTGTAGGATTATTGGCAGGAGGTATCGCCCATGATTTTAACAACATACTGACCGCTATCCTTGGTCACACAGATTTATTGCATGAATGCACTGGCTTAGATGATAAGGCAAGATCGAGTCTAAGGATAGTAGAAAATTCTGCCCGAAAGGCCGGTCAAATCGTTTCAAAGCTTTTAAGTTTTTCCCGCACAGCAAACTATGAAATTCGACCTGTTAATGTAAATGACATAATCAAAGATGCTGTAGAGCTCTGTAATACTATGTCAAGAAACAGAAAGGTACAAATAACCCTGAATATCAATAAAAACATTCCTTTTATTCATGCAGACAGTAACCAGATGGAACAGGTCCTGATGAATCTTCTTGTAAATGCCATGGATGCAATGCCTGATGGCGGTAGAATAACAATTTCAACTGAATTCATAAACTTAGAAAAAAAGGGGAGTCATATACATCCAGTACTCAATCCTGGAAAGTATATCCTGATGAAGGTTAGTGATACGGGTGCAGGTATCCCTGAGGAAATAAAGGATAAAATATTCAACCCATTTTTCACAACAAAAGGGCAGGGAAAAGGGACAGGGCTTGGACTTGCCATGGTTTATGGGATTATTAAAGAACACAGGGGAATAGTGAATGTAAAAACTAAATTGGGTGAAGGGACAACATTTGAGATATACTTACCTGCTTCTTATACAATCGTTCACGAAGCTATAAGAACCCCTGTATACCTAACGGCTAAAAATGTGAATATTCTCGTGGTTGATGACGAAGAGGAAGTTTTACACTATATAAAAAAGGTAATAGAAAAAGGGGGATATAAATCAATTGTTACTGACAATCCTTATTATGCTTTGGAAATTTTTGAAGATATTGCAGGAAATATAGACCTTGTCATAACTGATATCGTTATGCCTTTACTGAATGGGAGGAAACTGCTTAAACACTTCAGGGAAATTAAGCCTACAGTAAAGACCATAGCCATTTCAGGTTATGATGTCCATCACAAAATAAAAGATAAAAACATAGATGCCTTTATAAATAAACCTCTTGAAGGTTCAGAATTACTTTCTACGATAAAAAGAATTTTAGGTTTAGAAAAATCACATATCAGTAAATTTAATTGATACCTGTTGCCATTTCCTTTGCCCCTTTTTATAACCTATTAATTTCATTATGACCCTTCTTGATGTTTTACTATCCACAGTCTGAAAGTTTTCAAGGGAAAAATTATTAAATATGCTATCATATAT
>JACQQJ010000167.1 GCA_016207035.1 Nitrospinota bacterium
ATAATTTATTGATAATTCGAGTAAATTCGTGAAAATTCGTGGCTTAACGCATTTTTTGAGATAATGTTATTTATCGATAACAAAAATTACTTATCATCAGCTATTGTTACCTTCTTCATGGTATCTCCTACCTCAATTTTTTTAACAACATCGAGTCCCTCTGTTACCTTTCCAAAGACAGCATACTGCATGTCAAGGAATTGAGCAGCATCGAGGGTAATGTAGAACTGACTTGAGGCACTGTTCGGGTCGGGTTTTCTTGCCATTGCAACAACACCTGCGGAATCATGTGAGAGTTTTGGTGTTACCTCAAGGGGAATTGTTTTTTCTGAACCTCCCGTGCCGTCCCCACTCGGGTCCCCGCCCTGAATAACAAAACCTGGTTCCACCCGGTGAAATTTAAGACCGTTGTAAAACCCTTTTTTTGTAAGGTCTATAAAATTCTTCGTTGTTATTGGTGCATCCTTCTCAAAAAGTTTAAACTTAATCGTTCCCTTATTCGTTTCAATTACAGCAAATCTCTCTTTTCCTTCTGTTTGCATTCTTTTTTTCTCCTCTCCACTGGTTTTGTTGAGTGTAAAAATTATAGATAGAAGACTTAAGATAATCACTATTTTTCTTTTCATATTGTTTGCTCCTTTACTTTTTATGAGTCCTGAATACTACACTATTCAGAGTAGAGACAGTTCTCAGTAAGCAATTTTTTACTCCACATGAATACTTAACTCATCTGAAAAGAGTATTCTGCCTGAGGGCCTCTGGAAAAAGCCTGCCGTTCCAGCATTTTCTGTCCCATAGAGAAATGCAGCAGTCAGGTTATAGGTGCCTGCCTGAGAAGGGGACTTAAGAGTAAATGTTACCTCACCAGCAGGATATACATTCTTTTCAATATCAAATTTTTGACCTTCAACTAGTATGAAATTAAGATTCCTTTTAGAGCCTTTTATACGCCTGTCAAGCCATGTTTTTTGAGTCTTTCCGTCCTGTCCTTTTACCTCAGGTTCGCCAGCTATGGCCCATCCCTCAGAGGTTATGGGGCGTGATTGGAATCTCAGTGCCCTATCTACAAGCATAATGCCAATAACAGGCCCGTTACCACCCTTTGCCTTGACCACCACTTTTATTTCATCGTTTGCTTTAGCCCTTAAGGGGGCAGTTATTGTTACCGAGGAATTAGCATCAATCATTTTTGCAGTTTTTATAACAGTTTCTTTTTGTTCATCAGTTAGCTCCATATAAGGGGATGGAGGTGCAGGCATCCGGACTAATCCATAGTGCTTCATCTCTGGTGTTTCTTTCTTTGCAAATTCAGGCGGGAGCTCAGGTGTATACTCTGCTTTAGCAGCAGAATGACAGGATGCACAAAAAGGTGCTGCATCTGTCACATAGAAAAGAGTGCCATTCGGATAACTAAAAGAGGTAGTAGGAGTGAAGAGTAATAGCACGAAAGACACTACAATTAGTCTTTTCATAACAACCTCCTTTTTAATATTAAAAAATATCTTATTTCTTTGAAGTATAAACTTCGTAAAAATAGCTGTCAAGGGAATTTTGGTTGTCAAGCCAATTGAGTAATATCAGGTTAAGCTGTACTGTATACCTTTTTTATTTAACCGGCTTTTCAATCTCCATAAAGATGTTGCCATTCTTGAATATCCTCACATCACCTGTGGATTCCGATATTACTATAGCGGCGGCATCTGTTACTGATGTGATACCTGCTGCTGCCACATGGCGGCTGCCGAGACCGTGGGGAAAATCCTCCTTTTCCAGGGCTGCAGATAGATGCCTCCCTGCAGCCATTACCACACCATCATCTCTTATTACAAAGGCTCCATCAAGGGCAGAAAATTCCTTTATTGTCTCTCTCAAGGCTGGATCCATTATATTCCTCTCCTCTTCAGGATAACCCTGAAAGGGGTTTATTATCATCTGTCTTGAAAGCTGCAAGACCTTTTCATGATCTCCAATTACAAATATAGTTCCAACTGCCTTCCCTTCCCTCCCCTGACTTGCCAGCTCCAATGATAGATTTAATACCACTTCAAACACCTCCGGTTTCAAATTCTCGGCAATATCAGGGACACTGCTGGATGTCAATATCTCAAACTCCTTGCCTATATCAACGACAACAATAGTGTCAAAATAGCCCATCTTATGGGTTCCGGTAATAAATACAATCTTATCCGCATTTTTAACTATACCTGATGATAAACCCTTCATAACAGCAATCTTTATTAATCCGATACGGGTAAATTCTACAACAGGGATATCAAGGACATTCTTCTCTATCTCTACAGACTTATGGAATAGTTCTTTATTCTTTGTCACAAATACAACTTCGTCCATTTTTGATAACTCCTTGAGAAGTTTATAGTCATTTATCAGATCTGCATATAAAAATATACTTTTTGCCTTTATTTTAGATGCGATTTCAATCCCGGATTCCAAAAATATCTTACCTATTATCTGTTCTGCCTTGCCTTTTATTATCTTTTGTTCAGTCATATTCTCATTTTCCATCATCTAAAAAATAATCAGGCTTATCATCTCCTGTATCATCCATCTTCTGTTCAGGTGACCTTGTCTTGTAAGTCGCTCTCCCCTTAGTCTTATCTTTAATAATAAAACTTTCGTCTAATTTAAAGAATGAATCTGCTGTTTCCTTCATAATATCAGATACTGTTTCCGGGTACCCCCACAACTCTGTCTTGCACCCCCTTGATTTTAAATACCAGAGGAGGGGAAGAAAGTCTTTATCACCTCCAAGTATCACGATAACATCCAATTTATCTGCCATGGTAACTGCATCCATGGTTAAAAGGCTATCTGCATTCTTCAGCGGTTGCTTTATCTCTCCACCAAGTTCACTCCAGAACTTTCTAAAATCATCAGAAATCTCCTTATGCTGTGGCTTATAATATATTATCCTTGTTATCTCTCTATCACCAATAGATTTGATTATCTTCTTATAGTCAGTTCTCCCTCCATATATATTATAGCCGGACAGCTCAATATTCTCAGCATCTATAAATATTCCAACCTTTTGATACAAAAGCTTTGCCATAAAAACCCCCACAAATTGAGGTTAAGAGACAAAAAGGTTAAAAGGTTTTATTTTTAACCTCTTAATCTTTTACCTTTTAGCCTTCTGTTTTACATCCAGTGCCTGAACCTGAAACAAAACATCTCAATGACCTTTTTAATAAAAGGTCTATTCCTCCATTCGTCAATATCAATCTTACGACAGTTCCCAAGGTCGTCCAGAAACATTGCCTTCATCTTTTCCCCAAACTCCCTCCCGCAGATAATGGCGTTTACCTCTAAATCGTAGAGGTAGCTCCTATGGTCCATGTTGTATGAACCTATCGTGCTCCATTCAGAATCAATAACCGCTGTCTTAGAGTGGAGAACCTCCCCCCCCCTTTCGTATATCCTGACTCCAGATGAGAGAAGCCTTGAATATAAAGACCTGCTGGCATACTGGACACTCTTCACATCTGAAACGGACGGCAGTATAAGGACCACCTCAACCCCCCTCTTACATGCATTGTGTAAAGCCCTTATAATACCCCTGTCAGGCACAAAATAGGCACTTGTAAGGTATATCCTTTCTTTTGCATTTTTTATTGCATGAATATATGCCCTCTTTATTGCCTTCCTGTTCTTTATCTCACGGCTCCCTACGATATAAACAGGGGTATTGCCAATTTCTTCAAGTTGAGGATAATATTTATTATCTCCGGCATTTCTCTTCCATGTAGATAAAAATAATTTTTGAAGCTCTTTAACAGCCGGTCCCTCTATCTTTATGTGGGTATCGCGCCACCCATTCCCTCTTTCAGAGATATCTGCATAATCATCAGCAATGTTTATTCCGCCTGTAAAACCAATCTTACCATCAACAACCAATATTTTTCTATGGTCCCTCCTCACCCATTTCCATCCTTTTTTCCAAGGTGCAATTGGATTGTATTCTAATAATCTTACATCATAACTCTGAAGGAAATTGAGAAAATCCTCCCCACAATCCATAGAACCTATAGAGTCGTAGATGATATTAACCTCTACACCGCCTGAAGCCTTTTTAGCCAATATCTCACCAAATCTCCAGCCAATATTATCACTTCTGAACATATAGGTTTCAAGGTTTATTGTAGAGATTGCGCCTTCTATTGCCTCTATCATTGCCGGAAAAGTCTCTCTGCCATCTTTAAGGATGGTTACCCTGTTTCCATTAAGAATAGATTGATTATTTGATGCACCCCCTCTCCTCATACATGATCACCAGTGCACCAGAGCACAAAGTCACTGGTATACTGGTGATCAGGTGACTGGTGCTCTGGTGACCTTCTATGGTTAGCATACAGGATATTTCCCCTCAGCAAGCTCTTTACAAAAAAAGACAATATTTTTTAGTTCATTATCAATAACCTCTTCTGCCCTTTTTAATACAGAACTGAAAGAAACACCTTTTTCTAATATGAGCTGGGCTGAGGCTATTTTCGGCTGGTCTATGGGGGTCCCTATCTGACTGCAGAGCCATACATAGACCTCTCTGATACCCTTTACCTCTTTATATATCTCATTTGCTATCCTGTGCGTGAGGATATTGTATATCTTACCTACATGACTTACAGGGTTTTTCCCTGCAGCCGCCTCTGTCCCCATAGGTCTGTTCAATGCAATAACCCCGTTTACCCTGTTTCCCCTCCCCACCTGTCCTGAATCCGCATCTTCGGCGGATGTCCCAAGGAGGGAGAGATATATCCCATCCATCCCCTTACCCTTTCTATCAAGGGTATTCAGATAGATACTCACCTTGCCCCCGGGAAAGAAACTCCTGACAAACTCATGTATAGCATCTATTACCTCGTCTTTTCTTTTGAAATAGAGGTCTTCACTGTCTATATATTTGCATATAAAGGGCATTGCAATAGTCAGATGCAAATCCTTTCCACTTCTAAACCCCATAACCTTTATATCCTCACCTGTATCAGGAAATACCCTTTTAAATTCCTTTGAATTTAAATAATTTTCTGTATGGAGCACTGCCCTTTCGGTCTCACTGAAAGGGGCATAACCTACTGCTGCTGAGGTATCATTTGCAACCCTCACCACCCCTTTTGCCCTGAAGATAGCAGTAAGCTCTTCTGATCCCGGGGATAAAACAACACGATAATTTACATGTGCATCAGGGTCTACAAACCGAAGATTCTTTTTAATCCATCCCCTTGCAGCATTGATGGCAATAGTGTTTACATCTATCTCCTTTCCCCCTGCCTCTCTTGTTGCCCTGTCACCTATAATCAATTCCATTGGTCTTATCATATCACCACCGCCAAACCTCTTTTCTGTCCCTCCGGCAACTAAAAGTCCTTTATCTACGTTGTGATGCAGAATATCTCCGAAAGATCTTATATATTCATGGCTGAGGGAGATAGAAATTTCATCCATAATAGCATCACATATATAGTCAGGATGCCCGACCCCTTTCCTCTCCACAATCTCAATATGCTGCTCGTGTATTGGAATATTTTTAAGGCTTTCTACTGCGATGTTTCTCATAACTGATCATTATCGTTAAAAATTGAACCAGCAAAAATATACTAACTTTATAATATAAACCTGTCAATAGCTTTTAAGTAACTCTATAGAGACACTTTATCAATTGATTTTATAAGAAATACCTGATATAAATAATCGGTATTGAGGGAAATAACCCTCTAAACCTAAAATTCATCAATAAAGGGGGGATTTATATGGCATGGGATGATTTTCAGATGAAGAAGGGTCCAGGGGGGCAATATGAGATACCACGGTTTAAAATTCCAGGGATAAATCTGTCAAAGATAAAATTTTCTTTATCCCTCATAATAATCTTAATTGCAGCTATCTGGGCAGTATTTGGTGGATACTATATCATTGGACCTGATGAAAAGGGTATTGTGCTGAGATTCGGCAAATATGTTAGGACAACTGACCCTGGATTTCATTTAAAATTTCCACCACCTGTAGAGAGGGTTTATACACCCAAAGTTACAGAGGTTAAAAGGACAGAGGTAGGGTTCAGGATTGAGGACCCTGGTCCACCGGCACGATACAGGGATGTCCTTGAAGAATCCCTTATGTTGACAGGGGATGAAAATATAATTGATCTGGATGTGGTAGCACAGTACAGAATAATAGACCCTGTGAAGTATCTTTTTAATATAAGGAAACCTGCAGACACGGTCATGGCTGCATTAGAGGCTGCAATAAGGGAGATTATTGGAAAATATAAAATAGATGAGGCCCTAACTGAGGGTAAATTCATGATTCAGGAAGAGACAAGGATATTAATCCAAAAGATATTAGATAAATACGATTCAGGTCTCCAGATAGTAGCCTTTCAGCTCCAGGATGTCCATCCTCCACAGCAGGTCAGGGACTCCTTCAAAGATGTAGCCAGTGCCATGGAGGACAAAAATAGATTGATTAATGAGTCGCAGGGGTACAGGAATGCGATTATACCTGAAACGAGGGGAAAGGCGGCACAGATAATAAGGATAGCGGAGGGGTATAGAGAGGAGAAGGTAAATCATTCAAAGGGTGATGCAGAGAGATTTATTTCAATTCTTCAGGAATACCGCAAGGCAAAGGATATAACGAGAAAGAGGCTTTATTTAGAGTCAGTAGAGGATGTCCTCATGGGAATAGATAAATATATCATTGAGGGGAAGACATCGGGCATACTGCCAATTTTACCGCTAACCAAGAAGGGGCTACAGGAGGAAAAGGAATGAAAAATATATTTTTGGCAATCATTGGGATATTACTACTCCTTTTAATCTTCATGAATCCATTCTTTATTGTGTATCAGACACAGCAGGTGGTGTTGACACAACTTGGAAAACCAGTAAAGACTATTTATGAACCAGGGCTCTATACAAAGATACCATTCTTACAGGAGACCCACTACTTTGATAAGAGATTATTGGATTATGATGCTGCACCGGCTGAGATACTTACAAAAGATAAAAAGAACCTCCTCGTTGATAACTATGCAAGATGGAGGATAAAAGACCCCCTAAAACTTCTCATCACGGTGAAAGATGAGACAGGGGCTCAGGCAAGACTTGATGATATCATATACTCAGAGCTCAGGATTGAACTGGGGCGGCATACCCTCCATGAGGTATTATCTGAGGCAAGGGGAGAGATTATGAATACCGTAACCCAGAGGACGAATGAGAAATTTGATGACTATGGGATAGAGGTAAAGGATGTAAGGATTAAAAGGGCAGACCTCCCGCAGGAAAACGCAAAGGCAATATATGGAAGGATGCAGGCAGAGAGGGACAGGATTGCAAGACAGTATCGCTCCGAAGGACAGGAGGAGGCAATGAAGATTAGGGCAGAGACTGACAGAGAAAAGGTTATCCTTTTAGCAGAGGCATATAGAGAAGAGCAAAAGATAAAGGGGGAGGGGGATGCCCTTGCAATAAAGATATATGCAGATGCCCTGCAGTCAGACCCTGAATTTTATGCCTTTATCCGTTCATTGGAGGCTTATAAAAAGTCCCTGAAAGATAAGACTACAATTATCCTATCTCCTGAATCGGAATTTTTGAAATATTTAAAGTCAACCAAGTAATAAATTAAATGTAGAGGCAGAGGTTTTAACCTTTTCCTTTACCCCGTTAGAAAGGCGAAGACTTTCTAACGGGGTTTACCTGATTTTTCTTATGCAAAAAATACCATTAAGTCTGGCAAAACCAGGAATGAAATTAGCAAAGGCGGTATTAAATGAAAAAGGTCTTATCCTATGCGGTGAAGGGACAGAACTCAATGAGATGCTTATATCCCGCCTCGCAGGTATGTATATTCAGAGAGTAACTGTTGAAGGGCATCCTGTGGATACAGGGGTAGAAGTGAAATCCCCTGAAGAACTGCTCTATGACTTAGAAAAACGGTTTGAGAAGGTTGCCTCAGACCCTTTAATGGAGACTATAAAAGGTATAATGGAAAGGCAGCTCAGGAAAAAAATGGAAAAGAAGGAATGAGTATAGAAAAGGATAAGGTAAGGAGGAAGATTGAGGAATTAAAGAATCTTCCAACCCTGCCAGGTGTGATTCAAAAAATCAGCATCATGGTTGAAAGCCGTGATAAATCCGCAGAAGATGTTGGGAAGGTAATAGGGAGAGACCAGGTTCTCTCTGCAAAGGTATTAAGGCTCATAAACTCTGCATTCTATGGATTTCCAGGAAGGATATCCAGTATAACACATGGACTTGTTCTCTTGGGTTTCAATGTAGTCAAAGGGCTTGTTTTAAGTACTTCTGTCTTTGATATCATGATGAGCAGGGGGATGGTTGATCTCTGGAGGCATTCCCTCGGATGCGCTACAATCGCTGGTGTAATTGCAAAGAAATTAAATCACCCTGAACCTGAAGAGGTGTCAGTAGCCGGTCTTCTCCATGACTTTGGTAAGGTTGTTCTTAAATTAGAGTTACCCAAAGAGTCAGAAGATATAGAGAAGAGGATACAGGAGAGGAATATCTCTATGTTTGAGGCTGAGAATGAGGTCCTTGAATTTACCCACGCAACTGTTGGAAACTGGCTCTGTGAAAAATGGAACCTGCCAAAGAATCTCTCTGACCCAATCGCATACCATCACCAGCCGCATCTGTCAAGGTCTGCCCCCCGTCAGACTGCCATGGTTCATCTGTCAGATATCCTTGTCAAGGCAATTGGGTTTGGTTTCAGCGGAGATTCCCTTGTCCCTATGGTAGATAAAAGGGCATGGGAGAGCCTGAGGATCACCCCTGAAATGTTAGAAGAGATTATTGTTGATATGGAGGATGGACTTGAGAATGCTGATGATTCCATCTATTTTCAGGAAATAAAAGGTGAGTGAAAATACTAAGAGGATACTCATAATAGATGATGAACCTTCTACAGCAGAATTCATTCAGAATACCCTGAAGAAAACAGGTTACCTTGCCTATTGCCGGGAAGGGGGTCAAAATCTAATGGATATAATATATAATGAGCCGCCGGATGTAATCATTGTAGATATTGATTCAAAGTCTATAAAGGGAGATGAGTTCTGCCGCGATTTAAAAGGGGATACCGTATATGGACATCTAACCGTTATCCTCCTCATACCATCAGGAGTATCAGCACATAAAATTAACTGGGACTCTATCCCTGCCGATGATTATGTTCTAAAACCTGTTAATCCTGATGACCTTAACCTCAGGGTATCTCTTTCCCTGTCGAGGGCAACCAGGGAACTGGATGCCAATCCTCTCTCGCGGCTCCCCGGTAACAATTCTATAATCAAGGAGATACAAAAAAGGATTGACTATGATAAAAAATTTGCACTGGCATATATAGACCTTGACCACTTTAAGGCATATAACGACAAATATGGTTTTACGAGTGGGGATGAGATTTTAAGGATGACAGTACGCATTATAACAAATGCTGTCAGGGAATTAAATCAGCCTGATACATTTGTAGGGCATATCGGAGGTGATGACTTTGTATTTATTATACCTCCACAATTAGTAGATGAGGTATGCGATAGGATAATAAAAAATTTTGATCAGATCATTACTATTTTTTACGATGAGGAGGACAGGGTAAGGGGCTATATTGATTCCATAAACAGAAAAGGGGAGAAGGAGAGGTTTCCCCTTATGACGATCTCCATTGCAGTGATAACAAATGAAAAAAGGAAGATAAGCCACCTCGGAGAGGCGAGTGCCCTTGCTGCTGATTTAAAAAAGTATGCTAAATCACTTAAGGGGAGTAAATATGTAAAGGATATGAGGTCAGAAAATACTATACCAAATGAACAAACTATAAACGATGGATTCAATAACCAATAACCAGATATGAGAGGCCATTTTGATACCGGTTATTGGTTATTCGGTTTAAGTTTTGAAAGTTAACCCTTTTTTTTCTCTGCTTCAGCCTCTGATTGAGAAGTGCTCTCTGTCCCTTCATCCAGTTTTGCAGTGGTCTCAACCTCATCCTGTATCTCTTTCGATGCCTTTTTAAAATTCCTGATACCCCTTCCAAGCCCTGCACCAATCTCAGGAAGTTTACCTGCACCAAATATTATCAGGATAATAACCAGAATAATTATAAGCTCAGGCATTCCAATTCCAAACATAAGACCTCCTTTCTCTAATAAAAAAAAGCGACTAAGGAGAAACAGGGAAATAGAGATCCTCCCCTTCTCCAGTTACACCTTGGTTTAATTTATTTTAATTTTACCAAGTGAATCAAATTATGTCAATTTTTTCGCTTCTTGTAAAATTACACCTTTATACATACATTTATGTTAAAATATATCATAAAAACTTAAAGACTTCCATAAAGAACTGGATTATTAATTTTTATTTGACTTTAATTAATTGCTTTAGATATATTAAGGACAATTAATTACCATTCAGAGGAGATTATTATGTCAGAGCTGAGAAAAGACCCTATCGTGGGAAGATGGGTTATAATATCCACAGATAGAGGAAAGAGACCAACAGACTTTACTGTCCAACCACCGAAAGAGAACAGTAAATTTTGCCCATTCTGTTATGGTAACGAAGATAAGACCCCGCCTGAGATACTCTCTTACCGCACTAACGGTACGGCACCGAATACCTCCGGGTGGAATTTGAGGGTGGTCCCTAATAAGTTTCCAGCCCTCCAGATAGAGGGTGGACTGGATAAGGTTGGAGAGGGTATATTTGATAAAATGCGTGGGATAGGTGCCCATGAGGTAATTATAGAAACCTCAGACCACAAAGCTACTTTTGAAAGTATGTCAAAGAAGGCTATAGAGGATACCTTCTGGTCATTCAGGGATAGGGTTATGGACTTAAGGAAAGATAAGCGATTCAGATATATACTCATTTTTAAGAATCATGGGCAGGAGGCAGGGGCATCTCTCGAACATACCCACTCGCAGCTTATTGCACTGCCAATTATACCAAAACTGGTCAGTGAAGAACTGGATGGCTCACTGAATCATTACAAATTCAAAGAGAGATGCGTATACTGTGATATTATACGGCAGGAATTATCAGATGGAATTCGTGTAATAAGTGAAAATCGGGATTTCATTGCCATTTCACCCTTTGCGCCAAGATTTCCCTTTGAAACATGGATACTCCCAAAGGCGCACGACTCATCATTTGAAGATTCCCAGAAACATGAGTTTGAATACCTGTCAGAGATATTGAAAGAAACCCTTATAAGGATTGGGAAGGTGCTGAATCACCCACCGTACAATCTGGTAATCCACACATCCCCACTCGCTGAGCAGCACAATGAATACTATCACTGGCATATAGAGTTAATGCCAAAATTAACACAGGTAGCTGGTTTTGAATGGGGGACAGGTTTTTATATAAATCCCACCACCCCTGAAACTGCAGCTAAATACTTAAAAGAAGTAGAAATATAAACAATATAAGATTTAGAAATATTTTTAGCCACAGAGGACCCAAAGAAAAGGTCACCAGTCCGGGGCACCCATCCAGTGGATGGGTCGCACCAGTCACCAGTATTTTACTGGTGCACTGGTGTCTGGTGTCCAATCTGTCTTTTTTTGTGTTCTGTGGCAAAAGGAGATTTTAGGGTGAAAATATTGGTCGCATCTCCAGAGATTGTCCCGTTTGCAAAGACCGGGGGTCTTGCTGATGTAACAGGTGCACTATCAAAGGCGCTCGAAAGACTTGGGGAAGATGTAACTGTTATAATGCCTAAGTATCAGGTTATAGATGATAATAAATTCGGTTTAGAGTATATAGGTAAAAAGGTATCAGTACCTATCTCAAATAGGGTTGAAGAGGCAAAGATATATAGAGGCTATATCAATAATAAGATCCCTGTGTATTTCATTGATAGGGTGAAATACTATGACAGACCATATTTATATAGCACACCACAGGGGGATTACCCTGATAATGCCGAGAGGTTTATATATTTTTCAAGGGCAATTATTGAGACCTGTAAGGCTATAGGGCTCAAGCCTGATGTTATCCACTGTAATGACTGGCAGACAGGTATGGTAACAGTTTATCTGAAAACACTTTATAATAATGACTCAGTTTTCAACAATACTGCAACCGTATTTACTGTACACAATCTGGGCTATCAGGGTTTATTCTGGCATCTTGACATGCATCTTACAAATCTGGGGTGGGACATATTTAACCCTGAAGGGATTGAATTCTATGGAAAGATAAATATCCTGAAAGGGGGGCTAGTATATTCAGACATAATTACAACGGTTAGCAGGACATATAGCCTTGAAATACAGACAGAGGAGTATGGTCATGGGCTTGATGGCGTATTGAGAAAAAGGAGGAATGACCTCTACGGTATAATAAATGGGATTGACTACGATGAATGGAACCCTGCTACAGATAAATACATAGCAGTAAAATATTCAAAGGGGAATCTCTCAGGTAAATGGGAATGCAAGAAAGACCTTCTTCAGACTTACGGTATCCAGCCGATTAAAAAAATACCAGTCATAGCTGTAATTTCACGCTTAGCCGACCAGAAGGGGTTTGACCTGATAGCAGAGATTATTGATGACCTGATGAGGCTTGAATTACAGTTTGTCCTGTTAGGAACTGGAACAGAAAAATATCATAAAATCTTTAAGGATATTGGAAAGAAATATCCCTCAATGACAGGGATAAAGATAGGTTTTGATAATGTGCTGGCACATAAAATAGAGGCAGGTGCTGATATGTTCCTCATGCCTTCAAGATACGAACCCTGTGGACTTAACCAGCTGTATAGCCTTAAGTATGGGACCATACCAATTGTCCGTGCAACAGGGGGGCTCAATGACACAATTGAAGATTATGACCCTGTAAAGAGGACTGGGAATGGATTCAAATTCTTTGAATATTCTCCAAAGGCACTCTTTGCAACGATTGAAAAGGCTATAGGTATCTATAACGATGACTTACGGTGGAACAGATTGATGGCAGATGCTATGGGTAAGGATTTCTCATGGACCAACTCTGCAAGAGAGTATATTGAACTATATAAAAAAGCGGTAAAAAAGAGAACAAAAACCTGATGTAACAATGAATCTTTTAAAATGAAAACAGTTAGATCAAAGACCTACTCAATATCAAAAAGATTAAAGATTCCTCAAAATATTCACGAAAATTACTGGCTTGGGATTTTAAATGAGGTAAGCAGGATAACCAGTTTAACTTTAGAATTAGATAAAAGGCTCAAGTTAATAGTGGAGGTAATTGTCCAGCAAACAGGGGCAGATGCCTGTTCCGTTCTTCTCATGGATGAAGAGAAAAAAAATTTGATTTTAAAGGCTACAAAGGGGTTAAATCCTATGTCAATCGATAAGATCAGGCTTAAAGTTGGGGAGGGCATTACAGGATGGACAGCTCAGGAAAAGAAGGTAGTTGCCCTCAGTGATGCCTCCAAGGACCCTCACTTTATCTATTTCCCTGGCTCAGAAGAAGAGAGGTTTAAGTCTGTCCTATCAGTTCCCATCTTGGAAAATAATAAGTGTATGGGTGTTATATATACCCAGACTTTTAATGAAAGGGACTACACAGAAAATGATATAAAACTTCTCACTACAATTGCAAACCATGTTTCATGGATGATAAAAAACTCCATGCTGTATGATAAGGCGGTAAGGAGGCTCAGTGAGCTTTCCATACTTTATGAAATAAGTGTGGCAATGCAGACCACAGTAAATCTTGATAAGATATTGAGAATGATCTTAGGCTGTGTTACGGCAGGTGATATATTTGGATTTAACAGGGCTGCACTATTTCTCGTCAACGAAAATACAAAGTCTATTCAGGGTATGCTTGGGCTCGGACCTGACTCAGGGGAGGAGGCAGGGGAGATATGGAGCAGGATACCTAAAATTAAAGATTTATCCCAATGGCTCATCTCTCAGGGGGATATCCTGGCAAAGGAAGAATCTCAATTTGATAAGTTTATTAAAGGCATAGACATACCTATTACAGCAGGGAGTGGTGTTTTAGCCCTCACTATTCTGGAGGGGAAGCCCTTCAATATAAAAGATGCCCGGAACGATTCAAGGGTAAACAGAAACCTGATAGACAAACTTGGTGTCAATAGCTTTGCAACAGTTCCCATTATTACAAGGAATCAGGTGGTTGGTATTATAGCTGTAGATAACCTCTATACCAATAAACCAATCACAGATGAAGACCTTCAAACACTTGTAAGATTTTCGACCTATGTGGGATGGGCGATTGAAAATTCAAGGTTATTTTCAAAATTGAGGGATGCAAATAAGGAGATTCTGTTATTTCAGCAGCAACTCATACAATCAGAGAGACTTGCAGCACTGGGAGAGCTGGCGGCAGAGCTTGCCCATGAAATAAAAAATCCATTAGTTACCATAGGGGGATTTGCAAGAAGGCTTTTGGAAAAGGGAAATTTAATGTCAGAGGAGAGGAAATATTCTGATATCATTATCAATGAGGTGGAGAGGCTGGAGAAGCTCCTCAAGGATATCCTAAACTATTCAAGGGATATAAGACCTAAGTTTTCTGAGAATGATATAAACACCCTCATTGAAGAGGTCTTATCTTTTCACGGAAGGGTATTCAATGAAAGTGGTATAGAGATTAAAAAAGAGTTATCCGGTGAAATCCATCCTATACATATTGACCTACCGCAGATAAGGCAGGTAATTACAAATCTCTTTTACAATGCAGTAGAGTCTATGATAGGTAAAGGGGGGATTATATCGGTAAAGACCGAACCCCTCAGTGGGGAAGAGGGTGTAACAATAAGTATTAGTGACACAGGGGGGGGAATTCCATCTGAAATTCTGAATAATATATTCAACCCCTTTTTTACAACGAAAAAAGATGGAACAGGACTTGGACTCTCCTTGAGCAGAAAGATAGTAGAGAGTCATGGGGGGAAAATAGAAATAAACAATAGGATAGGAGAGGGGGCAACATTTATTATTAACCTCCCTTGGAAAAATAGACAAGAACAAAAACCTGATTAAACCAGACACTGAGGCACAGAGGTCATAAAGAAAAGGTCACCAGTCACCAGTTTTTTTACTGGTGCTCTGGTGCACTGGTGTCTGGTGTCTGGTGTCTGGTGTCCTATCTGTTTTTCTCTGTGTCTCCGTGCCTGTGGTAAATTTTTATAATTTCCTTGTATAATACAATTTATAAAAGGGAGAGGATATGGGTAAGAAAAGGATACTTGTCATTGATGATGAGGAGAATATAAGGATACTGTATAAGGAGAATCTGGAAGATGAGGGTTATGAGGTAATATTAGCCTCATGTGCAGAAGAGGCGAACACAAAAATGAAGGAGTCATACCCTGACCTTGTTACACTTGATATAAAGATGCCAGAGATGGATGGCATAGAATTCTTGCGGAAGTTAAGGGAGTCAGATAAAAATATACCTGTAGTTATGTGCAGTGCTTACGGTGTTTATAAACAGGACTTCAGGGTATGGGCATCAGATGCATATGTTGTAAAATCATCTGATATGAGAGAATTAAAATCAACCATAAAGGAGATATTAAAGAGGAAAAAAGATTTAAAATAAGATAGTTAATAAATTTAAGAGTGCCTGAAGTTGAGAAATATTTCTTCATATCCTCACTTTTAAGGCCCCTTAATTTCTGTTTCTTGAGGAGGTAAAATGGATTTTGATCAATTTAAAACAATATTAATTCCAGTAGATAACTCAGAGTACTCCAACTTTGCTATTAATATTGGTATCTCACTGGCAAAAAAATTCAATTCCACCCTTATAGGTAACCATGTATATGCTGCCAGGCTCCATGAACAAAGGTTTACCCAGATGGAGAGCGGCCTCCCGCCTGAATATCAGGAACCTGATGAATTGGAAAGGCAGCGAAATATCCATGATTCTCTGATAACAAAGGGGTTGCAGATAATATCTGACTCATATCTTGACCAGTTTGAGAAGATATGCAGAGATGCAGGGGTATCATACCAGAGAAAGACCATGGAGGGGAAGAACTATGCCCAGATTATAAAAGATATTAATGAAAATAGGTATAATTTAGTGATAATCGGTGCACTTGGGCTTGGGGCTATAGAAAGGAGCATTTTAGGAAGCGTCACATCAAGAGTTGTGAGACGGTCTAAAAGTGATATCCTCGTTGTAAAAAAATCTGAAAATTGGGATAGGAAAATTATAGTGGCAGTGGATGGGAGTCCACAATCTTTTGCTGCTGTTAAGAAATCTGTTGCACTGGCAAAGACATTCAATGTCCCTCTTGAGGCAGTAGCTGTATTTGATCCTCAATTCCATACAACAGCATTCAGGAGTATTGCTCAGGTCTTATCAGATGAGGCAGGAAAGATTTTTAAATTCAAAGAACAGGAGAAACTTCATGATGAGGTAATAGATAAGGGATTAGAAAAGATATATAAGGGTCATCTAGATAATGCACAAAGGGCTGCCCGGGAAGATGGGCTTGATATAAAAACAGTCTTATTATCAGGTAAACCCTTTGACAGGGTACTGGAATATATAGAAAAGGAAAAACCCTCATTAATCGCAGTCGGTAAAACAGGGTATCATACTGATAATGGGCTTGACCTTGGCTCTCTGACTGAGAATTTGCTGATTCAATCTCCCTGTAATCTCCTCATTACTGCACAGGGGTATATGATAAAAGCAGCGCAGAAAAAAGAGGATTTAGAAGAATTGCCATGGACAGATGAGGCGTTAGTCCGTCTGGAGAAGATACCTCAGTTCGTAAGAAATATGGCAAAAAAGTCAATAATAGATTATGCTATAGAAAAGGGATATCGAGAGATAACAGTAGAGGTACTATTAGAGGCAAGGGAGAAAATGGGAATGTAGGGGGATGGACATAAACTATACAAACGGCAATAAACAACTTGATATATATCACAACCCCCTTATAGCCCCCTTTA